>JAHQVK010000114.1 GCA_019634385.1 Myxococcales bacterium
AGGCTTTTCGTGAAACGTTCTGACGACGAGGCGAGCGTACCTGGCGGTACGCGACCGAGGAGAGACTTCTTGTGGTCAGGATGTTTCACGGAAAGACCGGCCGATAGATGCCTGCAGGGCTAGATCAACAGGCTGTTAGCTAGCCTTGGGCATAGCTAAAGCCAGCTGGCTGAACTCAGCACAGAACCATCACGAAGAACCTGGATACATTAATGTTCGGCTTCAAAGGGAGACTAGCGTGTCTTCAAACTCCGGCTGCGGAGATGACGCCGTATCCCGCGTATGTGAAGGGTCGGCCCCGGAGGGGGGGGTACTGGATGTACTGGACCACAGAGCTCACAACGGGGGCGAAGCCACCGACTCATCACACACGCAGGAAACAAGGCAGAACGCAGTCCTGAGTTATAGACACAGCCTAGCACACCGAGAGACTGTTCCAACACGAGAGAGCACCGCCTGTCAGCCGAATCAGGGACGAGCACGAGCAGCAACAAGCCGCGCCCTAGGTTGATGAAACACCCTGAGTTGGTTGTCTGGCTATGCGGAAAAAATCGGTGCTGGCAATTCCTCAGAAATAGTCGAGCGTTTGGGTGCAGGCCCAGTGGTTACAGTGATGTGGGCTGAGCTAGCCACTTCACCATCAACTTCTGCGCAACAATCTAGGCGAAAAACCCCCATGCGACGCTTCACAAGTTCCGCCCGTAATATCAGTTGATCACCAGGCACTACCGGACGACGAAAGCGGCACTTATCGATGCCACCCGCATAGATAGACACAGACTCCGATACTGGCGCCCCACTGAGAATAGCCAGGAGCACCCCGGCTTGGCCCATGGCTTCGAGTTGAAGTACTCCTGGAAATATTGGATTGCCAGGAAAGTGCCCTTGAAAAAATGCTTCATTACCCGTGATCGCTTTCCTAGCATGTAAGCATTTCCCCAGCTCTAATGCATCAACTCGGTCCACGAGAAGAAAGGGATAACGATGAGGTAGGTAGGCTTTTATCTGCTGTAGATCGAGGATGGTCATACGCACAATTCCCCATACTCTGGTGTTAAAATACCCAATGCTCTAGCGGGCCATCGGAAAAGTGGGATGGGTGATCCGCGAAGTATCTTTTCCGTGGACCGCTCCGGATGAAGAGGGCGCATACCGGGCGTATGCAACCGATGAAAGGCAAAGCCGGTCCGGACGTTCCACGGAAAAAAGACCAGCGAAGCGCCTAACTCACTTTTCCGATGGCCTGCTAGGGCGTGTCTTTTTAATGTCAGCTTGGAACTATCATGAAGCACCTGATTTGACTGAATGTGCGTACTCGGAGGAAGACCAACCATAGTTTAGCGACTGAGAAAGCACTTACTATGGAAAAAACCGTGAGTCACCGGATATCCATGTACATCATGGACGAGCAGTAGACCACATCCAACGTCAGAAACACGCCCTAGAGACACAAAATCGAGATCTGTCGCTTTGGTCAATTTTACTTTTGCTTAGGAGCTACCTGGGAAACCTCAATAGTCTTGAGATCCAACGGCTTGTCCCCAAATCGTTCGTTGTAAACTTTGACCACCTCATCCGTGATATCAATGGTCTTTTTGTGAAACAATACCCGACCCGCATCCACGACGAACGTATTGTCTTGGGCTACCGCAACCACACGAACGGCTACTTCGAGGCGGGCGAACAACTGTTCACGAAGTTTCTGTTCAAAGAGTACAAGCTCACGACGTGCCAGCATAAACTGCTGAGCCAGCTGCTGCTCATCTTTGAGGAGAGCCTGCTCTTGTCCACGCATAGATGCCGAATTCGCAACCACTGCCTTCTTCGCTTCCAGTTCCTCTCTCCGCGTGGTTAGGGCCGCTTTCTCGTCGTCCAGCTTCTGCTGTCTCTCCTTCAGCTCCTTTTCCATGGCATTTTTTGCCGCGGTGAAATGGGTTGTTGCTTCCATAGCTCGTCGAGAGTCAAATACCGCCCACGTGGTTGACGTGCTGGCAGCTTCTGCTACCGCCGAGGTAAGAGCCAATCCCGCAACAAGCGCTCCAAGCAGATACCGCATTGTTGGTCGATTAGTGGCCAGGACAATCTCGGTCAAGCACATCTCTCCGCCTCAGAACAAGTGTGCTCATTGTTACCCACCACCCTGGGGCTACCAAGAAGCACCTGGCGCTAAAAACTGGGGTTATACCCCTTTCCAGTCCGCACTGCGCTTTTCAATAAACGCGGTCATACCCTCCGTCTGATCTTCCGTAGCAAAACAGAGCCCAAACAGGTGCGCCTCATAATCGTTGGCTGACATAAGATCCGTCTCAGTTCCGTGGTGCAAACTCCGCTTCGCGTAGGCCACGGCCCGAGGTGCGTTGGCCGCAATCTGTTGCGCCACCTCACGAACCCGTGCTTGGAGACGATCCCCTGGAATCACCTCGTTCACCAGCCCGAGTCGAAGTGCTTCTGCGGCATCGAAGTGGACCCCAGTAAAAACCAATTGACGAGCTTGGGCATCACCGACGCGACGAGACAGGCGCGTTGTCCCCCCAAAAGCAGGAATAACCCCCAATCCAACCTCTGGTTGCCCAAACCGCGCCCCCGTCGCCGCCAATGCAAAGTCGCATGCGAGCATCAACTCACAGCCTCCTCCCAAGGCAAATCCATTAACTGCGGCTATCACTGGTACTGGGAGCGACGCAATCTTGTTGCCGAGCTGATGCAATCGGGTTGAAAAAATATGCGCTTCGTGGGCATCCATCACAGACATCGACTTGATGTCTGCCCCGGCAATAAATGCCTTATCTCCCGCTCCCGTAATCACAACTACCCGAGTGGATTCAGGCAACTCATCCAGCGCCCCTCCCAATGCCATAATCACGGCCTCGTTGAGTGCATTGAGCGCTCGAGGACGATTGATGGTCAGGAAAGTCAGTGCGTCATCATGTTTAACAATGAGAACCTCGGTATCGTTCACAGTGCCACTTCGTTGCAGGAACTAGGTGACCGGGTCAATCGCAGACAAATCGCAGACAAATCGCAACCAAGCCGCCCACTAGGCCATAACGATAGTCAATCATGAACTCCTTAACTAGATATGCGCACTGGCTTCATACTCGCTGGCCAGCTGGCCTTGTAGAAAAGATGCCAGAAGTAGGTCCCGGCGGCACAACTCAGATACCTGGCGTCCGCGTCGTTGGCGACCTCACCGGCGTACCCCTCCTCAAATTCTCAGTAGATACTGGTGCCAAAGCAGTTATCGCGTTCATGGAAGAACCGGACTTCGCGAAACAGAATACCGACGAGGAGGTATATGATCTCGTTATCATCGGTGCTGGTGTCTCCGGAATGTCTGCGGCGCTCGAAGCCCAAAACCATGGGCTCAAGTACGTAGTGTTTGAGGCTGCAGAAAGATTCAACACTATCATCAACTTCCCGAAGGAAAAACCAATATATACCTACCCCAGTACTATGATACCCGCTGGGCATCTGCAGCTCACCGCATCAGTCAAAGAGACACTGGTCGAAGAACTTGCTAACCAAACCAAACATATTGAGGTTCAGTCCGCTCGGATAGATCGTGTAGAACGGCGAGGCCAAGAACTTCTAATCTTTCACGCTGATGCAACTCACTCAGTAACCCGAAGCAAGCACGTTATCATCGCCATCGGTCGTAGCGGTAACTATCGGAGCTTGGGTATCTCTGGGCAGGACCTAGATAAAGTCTACCATCGACTGTATGATCCCGCTGAGTATCAAGGTCAGGACGTCTTAGTAGTGGGTGGTGGCGACTCTGCTCTTGAGAGTGCCATAGCGCTAACTCAAGCTGGCGCAAAAGTCACCCTTTCCTATCGAAAACCAGTGTTTGACAGGCCCAAGCCAGCAAACATTGAGCAGCTCAAAGCCCTGGAACAAGACCCCCGTGCGGCAATTACCGCTGAACCACCCGTTTCCGACCAAGTTAATGCCGTTTCAAGAGCCTTTGCGGGTCAACCAAACGACCGTGGTACAATCACCTGCTTGATGGGCTCTAAGATTCTTAAAATTGGAGAATCTTCAGTCAATATCGTGAATGAAAGCGGAACCGAGCAAGAGATTCCCAATCAAGTTGTGTTTGCAATGATCGGCCGAGAGGCTCCTCTTGATTTTTTCCGTAAATCAGGAATCTCTATCACTGGAGAGTGGGGCAGGTCAACTTGGGTCACCTTCTTGGGATTTCTAGCCTTCTGCGTTTTTGTCTACCACTGGAAGTCGGGGGGATTTGTAACAAAAATCTTCCAGAATTACCATTGGTTTCCATACAATATAGCTGAGATTCTCCAGCTTCTGGATCTTAACCTTTCCGACCCAGCTACTCTTATGGGTACGCTCGCTATCACTCTCAGGAAGCCTGGATTCTACTACACACTTGCCTATACAATTGCTATTGTCATGTTTGGTATCGACCGCATTCGCCGAAAGAGAACTCAATACATATTGATACAAACCTCAACCTTGATATTCTTCCAGCTTATCCCACTCTTCTTTCTCCCGTATCTTATACTCCCATATCTAGGCCACAACGGCTTTTTTGATGACGGTGTAGCTAAAACTATAGCTGACAATCTATTCCCTATAGTATCTTATTCGCATGGCCGGGAGTACTGGCGAGCATTTGGTTTAGTACTCGCGTGGCCCCTCTTTGTATGGAATTTTTTCACGGCAGATCCGATGATTTGGTGGCTCGTTATCGGTGGTGTGCAAACGTTTGTGATCATTCCAGTATTGGTATATTTTTTCGGGAAAGGCGCCTACTGCGGATGGATATGTTCTTGCGGCGCCTTAGCCGAAACTTTGGGCGATCGGCATCGTCATAAGATGCCCCATGGTCCATTTTGGAATAGGCTCAATATGGTCGGCCAGATCATTCTTATTGTATGTTTTCTTATGTTCGCCGCTCGAATTTTGGCTTGGAATTTTCCCCATAGCCCAATAGGATCGTGGGCAGGAAAAATTTTCCAAATAACGCTCGATAATTACGCTTATCTAGTTGATCTCTGGTTGGCTGGGGTCGTTGGTGTTTCCGCCTACTTTTGGTTCAGTGGAAGGGTGTGGTGCCGTTTTGCCTGTCCGCTCGCAGCTCTAATGCATATCTATGCCAGATTTTCTCGTTTCCGAATTTTCTCAGAGAAACAGAAATGTATCTCTTGTAATGTATGCACTTCGGTATGCCATCAAGGCATTGATGTTATGAGCTTTGCAAACAAGGGTCTCCCCATGGAAGATCCGGAATGTGTGCGCTGCTCTGCTTGCGTAGAACAATGTCCAACCGGAGTCTTGTCCTTCGGACGTTACGTCAAAAGTGATTTAATCGCATTAGATACGCTCAAAGCCTCAACAGTCAGAACGCGGGAGCAATAAGTCTCTGCATCAGGATCCCATCGACGTAAGTCAGTTGAGAGCAAGATTAGCTATCATCATGTATTGCAAGCCAAAGTGGTACTATCATGATGTGCCTGTTCGACTGAGTATTACAAACTCAAAGAAGGCGATGGCCTGTCTTTAACCTCAGGGACCGCGTTCTGACTTGTTTCCCACATCTGGGAGGCGTCGGTGGCTGCGCCACCCTTTCGCGCCCCTCGGTACGGTACATCCAGTACCCTCCCGCCGGGGCCGAACCCTCACACAAGGGATACAGCGTCATCTCCGCAGCCGGAGGTTAAAGATACGCCCAAGAAGATCTTTGGTTACTACGTATGAATGCAGCAACCGTTTGCTTTCAAACTGCCCTCCGACTCAGGTAACTTTGATTTTTAGGTTCTTTCGGTGCGAGCCCTCGCAACCTGACTAATTTCATTCCGCATATCTTCAAGATGCGGCAAGAGGGTACGCGGGCTCGCCCAATGCCCAGCTCGCGCCTCCCTAACAAACTCATCAAAGGCTTTGCTTCGACCATACAAACCCTCCATCAGTGGAAGCAAAGCTGGACCTCGGAAAGAGCTGTCAATCGACGTACAAAGTTGCTCGATCGTCTCGATGTCGTGAACAAGCAAAATAGCTCTACAGTTGATCCTATGCATGCCACCGGCCCACTCCATCAGTTTTTGGAGCTGTGCAGATACCTCCGATAATGCTGGAGTCCCCCCAGCACGCAACCAACGCCGGAACCCTTGAAAGACCGCCCGGTCCGCAGAGCGCAGCCAACCTATCTCGGGTCTGCGAGCTGTTTTCGCCACCAGGGCAGCTGCACCATGGAAAATCCCGTCTGGGGACTCCCCCTGCTGCAGATGGTCTAGTTCCCCCAAAAAGTCGACGGCCCATGCTCGTATATGAGCTGAGCGCTCACCACCGGTAAGATACTCGGGAAACACCTCGCTAACCGGAGCCTCAACCACCAGACCTCGAAGCACAACCGCGATCAGTGTTTCCAACATACGTCCTGAACGACAACATAACTCGTGGACGTCTTCGACCAAGCATAACCCGTCCCGTCTCAAAAATGGATTATTCAGGCGAATAAAGTGCTCTTTGGTTGTTTTCTGGAGCAATTCTCCTAATTCTGCGATCGCGTTTCGCATTGTGCGATGATCCGTCTTCGAAACCCCAGAGTAGATCTGATCTAACCTCAGTTCGTATGGGTCTCTCACTGGAGAAGGTACCCCGCTGGCAAGATCCTCCAGCGCAAGCTCAAGATCCAAGTCTGATATATCTGAGGTTGAATATTCTTTGATGAAATACTCCGGAATTAGAGAAGCTACCGCTTCAAGCCTCTCCATAAACCCCATAGCGGAATCCGCGATAAGAGGCCAAATAACCAATCCATCCTCAAGTCTAGGATCCAGTTCAAATTGCTCTATATCGATGGTTCTGAGCGCCCGAAGCCCCAGTTCCGCAGCCTCCAGAACCGCCACTATTCCAGCTTGTAGCTTTTTGTCCCTGACATCATCCAGTAGTCGTCCAACAAATGCGATAGGATGTGCGAGTGGATTTGCCTGGGTACTGTCTCTTCTTGAACTAAGCATAAACCACCATACAATAATTAAAAACTAATAATTATGGGATCTTATCTTCGACACTATTACTATCGGTTAAAGTTCAGGTGATTAGAGCGCCGCAAGCATTTGACGACTAAACCATCTCGACCTACCATGTGCCACATTCAGCGCTATGCAGAGAAAGCGCTCAAGGAGAGATGATGGGTAATAATAGTAGGGCTTCTCGACTGGCTAAACATGAGCTACATCGCGCTTATGAAATCATCTTTGGACGAGATACTCGAGGTGGAAGCGTGATTCTAGAGCAAGAAAGTCTTGCTCGTGCATTCAGAGAGCGCGCTTACCAGTTTCGACCCGACCGTGCTCAAGAGCTTGGTAAACCCAAACGGGAACTACGAGAGGCGGTCAAAGCGGTAGCTGTATCTTTTGATCTTCTAGCGGAGGTACTTGGACCAGACAAGCGGGTATGGGTAAGTTGTTGGGTTGATAACACTCGGACGGACCGCATCCAACCATGGGCACCGACGCGTACCATTTATCGACAACAGGCAACTGGATCAAGTCAGCAAAAGTCGAACAGCGTCGAGGAAGCTTCTCGGAGAATTAAAGAAGCAATTTCAAAATTAAAAGAACAGACCGAAGCACTCGCAAAAAATCGTCGTGATGCAGAAGACATCAAGAGTCTCCCACCTCGGCCTCAGTCTCCAAAGCCGGCTGCCAAGTCTATCATTTTGGGACGCCACCTCCATAGGCGAGGATTGATCTCTCTCCGTCAACTAATAGCGGCTGTAGCTTGGCAACGACAACAACGTCCCGCTGTAGGTCAGATAGCAAAGTCATGGGGCATTCTCACCGATGATCAAATATTACTGATTCTCCGAGAGAAAGAAAGCGGTGAATTATTCTGTAATTCCGCGGTACGAAGAGGTTTAATGACCCCCTTCCAGCGACTGGCTGTAGTGGGACGCCAGAGAGTAATGCAAAGGCCCATCGGCCAATATTTTATTGAACAAGGTATTTTATCTGAGAAGCAAATAGCAAAGGAAGTAGAGAATCTTCGCGCCTCACAGAATATGAAACATGCCATATAGATGCTGATTCAACATAGCGATGAGGCTAGCCATTGAGCAAACTTCTTTTTTGTTCAACCTTATCGATAATAGCGCTCTCTATCTTTAGTGCATCCAGTCGGTTTGCCTCTTGAATTCCTGTAGGGCTGGTAACATTCACTTCAGTTAAGTATCCGCCAATAATATCAATTCCCACAAACAGGAGTCCTCTACTTTTCAGTTCCTTACTTAGCTCTTCGGCTATCAGTCGGTCACGCTCGCTAACTAAAGTTTTTTCCGCTCGTCCTCCGACATGCATATTGGCCCTCACGTCATTTTCGGCCGGAACTCTCATAACCGCGCCGATGGGTTCACCATCTAGTAGGAGTAGACGTTTGTCTCCCTGGGAAACCTCGGGCAAATAGACTTGAGCCTCAATATGCACCTGACCTTCCTGGGTCAATATATCCAACACGGAACCTATATTTCTATCACCCGCCCGGAGAAGAACAATGCCTGAGCCACCAGCTCCATCTAAAGGTTTGACAATGACTTCTTGATGCTCGTCAATAAATTGTCTCAGAGCCTTTCGTTCCGCAGCAACCAGCGTGGGAGGCATTAGTTCTGGCCATCGAAGCGCACTCAGTTTTTCATTGAAGTCCCGAATTCCCTGGGGATCATTAACCAACACAGTTCGAGCGCGATCAACTCGATCTAAGAGCCAAGTATAGGTCAAAAACGGCACATCGAACGGGGGATCTTTTCGCATGAAGACAGCATCGAAGGCGCATACTGGTTCATCCACGACTTTCCCCAGCTGGAAGTGATTGCCCACTTCATATTGTACACTCACAGCGTTGGTGGTTATCCAGGGAGTGCTTCCAACCTGCCTCAGGGCCCGCGGATGAGCGTAGAACACTTCAAAACCACGCGCCTGGGCTTCCAACATCAACACAAAGGTTGAATCACCTCGGATATCGATCCGCTCTATGGGATCCATCAAGAACAGGTAGCGGCGAGACATAGGTATATCGACGATGTCCGCCAACAAGCACGCAAGAAGAAAGAACAAGTTCCATTGTCTTTGCCCATCGAGCGGTGCATTTTCTCCTTATGCCATCAGGAGACACTACTGAGTCGTCCGAGGTATGGAGAATGACTCCGAATGCTCACCAGATCGCTGAAAAACTTCTAGGCTCCGATCCACTCGTAAAGCAATTGCTCAAAGCTATAAGTAGCGAGACCCTTAGCGAACTTCATGCCTTAGTCTCAGTTTCCTCCCGGACGCGAGGTTTTGAGGGACAGCTTCCATCCATAGTGGTGAGCCTGTTAGCGAAACTGGCTACACTCTCGGAGGGAGATACCCTCAATCCAGAGAACCCATTCTGGTCATTACTGTCCGTGGCCGCTGATGCCCATATGTTAGGGGCAACTGATCGATGGGAAGCGCGCCAAACTCGGCAGCTCGAAGCTCACACACCACTCCTTATCTTGCCGGGAAACCGTGTGTTGCTGTGTCCAGTGGGGATCCTCCAGGCTCAGGTATTTGATGCTCTGTTACATCGAGCCTTTGTACTAAGCCTGCAACAGGAAGCGAAAACATTGGTAATAGAAGTTGGTTTTGTAGAAAATCTCGATAAACGCCTACTTCTGGATACACTCAAGGGCTACCCGGCTCATACACTGGCAAAACAGATATCGATCGTTGTCACCGGAATCAGTAATCCTGAACAATGGAACCAAACTCTATCTGAGGCCGGCATTGGAAGTAAGGTTGTTGAATGTTTCGCCCGCCTGGCAGATACATGAAGGTGGAGAATCCCGCCCACCACGGCGGGCCTTAGAATACGCTTGCCGCAATGTCGGCGCATACAACACGAGCATCCTTTTGGTGAAAATTTTGTAGAGAGCGAGAACTACCGGGAGGAGCGACCTTTCTTCTCTCGTTCGAGTTGCTCCTTATAGGCAAATGAATATCGCGTCCAAGGCCGAGCATCCAAACGTCGTCTTTCGATAGATTCTCCCGTGCCTTCACATATACCAAACTCTCCGATATCAAACTTGGAAAGGGCGGTATCGATCTCCCGTAAGAGCTTAACTTCTTTATCGAGAAGACGCATGTTGAAAGCCTCTTCTGTAGCTCGGTTGGCTTGGTCCATTTCCTCAACAGGATGGTCCTCCACCATAGCGGTGCTGGCACGGTCACGGATCCTCGTTGCAACCTCTTCTCGCTCACTCAGCAGACGGTCTTTAAACTTCTTCAGTTCTTCTGCGGTGAGCGGCTCTTCTTCAATCTCTTCGCGACGTCCACGAGTGACCATATTCTATTACCTCCGTCCCTCACTACTGAGGGCCCCATTATAGGCTTCGCCCGAAAGCGATAAATTCCAATGCGGGCGAGGAGGTCTAGCACCAATCGGAGGCGGGTGCTAGACCTCCTCGCCATTCTCTGCGCTGTCCTGCTTCAGCCATGTGCATTAAGGTAGGTAACGATACAATATTTAGCACCACAATATGAATGAATATGTATATGTAAGCCTCATACCACCTCCTTTCCTGCCTTAGGTTTGAGTGTTCTAAGTCTGTGTCCTTCGGTACTCTCGAGTCTCTTAGCATCTGATTTTCGGTGAATAGGCACATATCAACCGGCCTGACCGGTGTCCCCGAGAAAGGACCCAGTTGCTCAAATGGTATGCCTAGCGGCTGAGTTCGCGCCCTACTGTAATCTACCAGTGCTTTTGGCGCAAAAGTACTTTAGACAGAGTGCAACAACCGGCCCACCTACCGCACTTTTCTGTTGCACTCCACCTAAAAAGCAAGTTGTTTCGGCTAGTTAAGATATTTATTCAAAATCAATGGGGAATTAGTTGCTGGGCCGCGCAAGCACTACTTGAGACCCAATCCCCCCACCGAAAGTATCTAAGGAACGATTCTACTATTGGAACTGAAGCAAGCCGTCGGAAAACCTTGAGGCCACCGCGTGCGAAACAAGTTTTACATGGGATATTCCTGCACAGAGGAATCGGAAAGCGAGCGGCCCCCTAGGGGCACAAACCAACCAGGAAGAAAGCTTTCCAGTTCAGAAAAAACCATGTTTTCGGAGATCAGTGACCAACATCCGCCCAGATGGCGTACAGATGCCACAATCTGTTGATATTTTGTCAGCATGCAGTAAAGACAAGGCACATTGGCCTAGCTAGGAGTTGCCATGTTCGCGAGAACTACATAGCCTCCGAGTCCCTGAGGTTGAGACGGTGCGCGGCCGCCGGTGACCCATGGTCATGGGAGGAAAGTCCGAGCTCCATCCAGACAGGGTGCTGGTTAACGGCCAGTCAAGGTGACTTGCAGGATAGTGCCACAGAAAATATACCGCCTCTCCGCTCTACTAAGGGCCACGAGGTAAGGGCGAACCGGTGTGGTAAGAGCACACCGCGCTCGGGGTGACTCGAGCGGCACGGTAAACCCCACCTGGAGCAAGGTCGAATAGGGGTCCACGCACCGCTAAGGTGTACGCGCGTCTGGAGCGGGACCCGGGTATGGCTGCTTGAACCGGTTGGTAACAACCGGTCTAGAGGAATGGTCGCGATGCATTGTGCAGACAGAACTCGGCTTATAGCCGCCTCAGCGTCAGGGACTCAGCACAATGCTGCTGCAAAGAATCGCAGGCTACCGATCATTTACCTTCATCATAGGTAAGAGGGTGACGAAGTAAGCCTATAGTGAGCTAGGATATCAAGGATGACGTCTTCGATGCGAATTATTCTCGTTGGGCCGCCGGGGGCGGGTAAAGGAACACAGGCCAAGCGACTGGTCGAGAGACTCGGCATACCCCACATATCAACTGGTGATATGCTGCGGGCTGCACGAGCAGCAGGAACTGAGCTCGGAGTCCGAGCAGGTGAGCTTATGGATAAGGGTCAACTGGTTCCCGACGAGGTAGTAATCGGGATCGTTGAAGAACGTATAAACCAGGAAGACGCTAAGACTGGGTTTGTCTTAGACGGCTTTCCCCGAACCCTCCCGCAGGCGAGAGCACTCGATGCCGCACTACTCAGAAACAGCCAGCCCCTGGATGCTGTAGTACAAATAGATGTGGATGATAAAGTTCTTGAGCATCGAGTCACAGGTCGTCGATCAGACAAAGATGGCAACATCTATCACACAGAGTTCAATCCTCCCCCCACCGGTCTAGAGGTTATTCAACGAAAAGATGACACCGCCGAAGCCATCAAATCCCGCCTAGAAAAGTATTGGAGTGAGACCTCACCCATTATCCCTTTTTATGAGAAGAAGGGAATCATTAAGAAAATCGATGGATTGAGGCAACCCGATGAAGTCACCTATGATATCATAGCCGCCCTTAGCTAAACTCCATTCACGCTGTAGATCTAAGGAGCTTTTCAGTTACCACCCCACTGAAAAGCTCTGACTTTAATCCTAGGAGAGCTCACGAACCGGGTTCAAGTGAGCTGCTTGCTCCGTCATCGGGAGCCGGCAATATCCAACTCATTCAATTACTCATCTGGCCCGGTAATTTGCGTCTCGTGTACCAAGATGCGATGACAGGTAGGGCACGTTTCCCAAGACGTCGCTCTCAAGAGTTCCACAACTTGCTGCGGACGAAGCTGCATATTACAACCGGAGCAGGCGCCATCGTGGACTGTCGCCACCGCAATCCCGCCGAGTCGATTTCGCAATGTTTCGTAACGCTTGAGCACTCGCGGAGAAACCCGTTTGGCAAGCTGATCTCTTCCGGTGGTGGCTTGCTCAGCATCCCGGCGAATGCCGGTTTGTGCGTCGCGGAGGTCGGTGACCTTCTGACGAACATCAGCTTCTTTGTCTTGAAGTTGCGTAGTCTGCTCTTTTACTTCCCCTTCTTGATTTTCAACAGCGATTCCGAGCTCTAGCAGCTTTTCTTCGAGATCGCGGACCTGACGCTCGCCTTGCTCTATTTCCCTTGAAAGTGCCTGATATTCTCTAGAGTTTTTGATGTCGTTCAAGCGTCGCTTCCAGTGCTGATGCTTGGCACTCTCTTCCGCTACAGTCACTTCGAGATCCGACATTTCTTTCTTGAGCGATTGGAGAGTGGCATTGCTCGCCCCTAAGCGGGACCGGAGCACATCTACCGAGCCCTCAATTTCTACAATTTTTGCTGGGATCAGGCCTGCACTGCGGTCTATTTCAAGAACCTGCGAATCGAGCTTCTGAAGCTCATACAAAGCTTGGAATTGTTCACGCACTAGCGAGCCTCCGGATCGTAATGTGATGGAGGCCGGAATAGGCGGATTTAGCTTTGAGTGATGGAGCACCATACTCATTACTACACATAGCTACAAGCTCTGCTATTTCCACAATCTTCAGCAATCGCTCTTGCGAGCGAAATTCTGGGCCCACCTGGATTCGAACCAGGGACCAATCGTTTATGAGACGACTGCTCTCACCGCTGAGCTATAGGCCCTAGCTCCACGATCCGCCGCCATCCCGGCTCCGTTGAGAGGCCAGGGTTACGCTTCGGGGAAAGGGCCGTCAACTATTCTAACGACTGTCTCGTTGAGTATCTCTCACCATGTGGCTCGCCATGCGTAGCGCAGCAATCATACTACGCGCTGACGCAACTCCTTGACCGGCAATGTCGTAAGCCGTGCCATGGTCAACACTTGTCCTTATAAGTGGTAACCCGAGGGTCACATTCACCGCCTCGTCAAAATCTACTAGTTTGACCGGGATAAGGGCCTGATCGTGGTACATACCAATCACGACATCAAACTCGCCATCCACCGCACGAAGGAAAACGCTATCTGCTGGAAGCGGTCCCACGACATTGATGCCCAAGGCCTGAGCATTTTGGATCGCTGGGGTGATGGTTTGCTGCTCCTCGGTACCAAACAACCCATCTTCCCCGGCATGGGGATTCAGACCAGCCACTGCCAAGCGAGGACTCGACCGACGGAAAAATCGCACCAATGCATCATTGGTGACTGAAATCGCGTGGAGCAACAGCGAGGGACTCAGCATCTGCGCAACTTTCACCAAAGGCACATGCGTGGTTAGTGGAACAACCTTCAAAGTAGGTCCCGCAAGCATCATCACCGGCGGTCCGCTGCTCGTCAGTTGAGCCAGTAACTCGGTATGCCCTGGAAACTTGGCCCCAGCCCGTCGCATAGCCACCTTGTGAACCGGACCCGTCACCAAAGCGTCAGCTGCACCAGCCTGTACCGCTTCTACCGCTCGGTAAATGTACTGCATCTGTGCCTTGTCTGATTCCGGAACCGGTTGTCCCCATGTGCATCCAGAATGAGCTAAATTAGTTACCGGGACCACCCAGAGGCATAGATCTTCTTGTTCGCTCGCTGCGATCTCCGCCGGCGACTGTACCTCGACCACCTTTATCGGTGCGGTAACCATTTCCATCGCTCGGGCTAATATCCACGGATCCCCATATACAACTACCCGAGCTTCTTTATGTACGTCTGTGACGGAGATGGCTTTTGCGATGACTTCTGAGCCAATTCCCGCGGGATCCCCCATGGAGACCACCAGTAGCGGCTTTGTCACTGACCAATATCTCCCTCAACGGTCTTGATCATTGCGCGCACGTGGTCCGCGTCATCTGCATCTGGTGCTAGTTCCAAGAACTTCTTGTAGTGACGCAACGCTCTCTGCGGAGAACTCGCGGCGTACAGCATGCCTAGAGCCATGTGACACATAGCAAAGTTGGGCGCGACGCGCGTGCACTCTGTTAGGTGAGCCTCAGCATCACCCAAGTCCCTAACATTAAGAGCATCTTGTCCTTGCCTGAACAGCACGGTCGCTCGTCGACTCCGAGCAGCTTGACTCAATTGGGTCTGATTCTCCGACCCGTTGGGCGCCTTATCCTCACTTCGTTGCCGAACTCCGGAGTCCACAATATATTCTTGAGACCCTTCAATATTCAAAGAGGGAGCATCAGCCGAAGGACTATCAAATTCTGGAGCGTCCAACCGGTTGAGTGCTCGACTGAACAGCGTCGCCGCCTCAATCGGATGTTCAAACTCTCCCTCATGGGCCTCGAAGTAGCGTTTCACTTCATCGTACCGCCCTGCCGCAAACATCTGGTCCAGCTTGCGGTCATGGACCAACTGACCGGGGAATAAGACCAGCCAAGCAAGTAAAACAACCACCACAAGTAACAAGCAGGCACTCAATCCGATAGCCACTTGTCCGGCAGACCGCGGGGGAGTCGTTGCCACATGCAAAGCATATTCATCGTCACGTACCGAACGGCCATCCGAGGTAGGCGGCCTACGACTCGCGGACGCTGGACGACGTCGCAATGATTGGCTGCGAGACTCCGCTGGCGCACTTTGTGCTCCGGTATCACCACGTCTTCGAGGGAGGATCGAACCGGTTCTAGCCGGTAGCCTTACGCCACCGCCTGCTTTTGTAGAAGAACGTCGCTCCTGGACCGTGATTGGTTTGCGAGGCATAGCAGGAGGCTCAATCCCATTCGCCCGCATCTCCCTGATCTCTTCTTCGTGGGGCTGAAACGGCTCTCCCGCTGGAATATAACGGAACCGAACGCTGCCGAGTTCAATCAAATCATTGGGCTTCAACCGAGCCTTCGGATGTTCGCTACCGTTAACTAGGATACCGTTTGCGCTCTTCAGATCGTGAACATGGTATGCGTCCCCATGCAACACTAGCTTCGCGTGATTCCTTGAAACCGAGGGGTGCTCGATGACAATATCGTTGTCGTCTACCCGACCAACGGTTAGCTCTTCAGCATTAATTTCGTAGGCCTGACCAGCGTACTTTGTGCTTACACAGATGAGGCGAGGTACATCAGACACCGAGATTAGACCTTTGCCCCTTACAGGAAAAGGATCTGAGGGCTCACCTGCAAATACATTGGCTGCACTCTCAGGTTTCGGACTCGAGAGCGCACCCATGGCCTCTAGGGGGGACTCCGGGAACGGTGGCAAATTGCTGACAACATCACCCATGTGCCCGTTCCCATCCAATCTCCGACGTTCGGGAATGGTATCCAGGCCAACTTCGCGGGCATGCTCCTCGATAGTGCTGTCATCTGACGAGCCATCGGTTCCAAGCTTGGCCTCTGAGAGCAATTCATCAGGAAGACGATACGCCTCCACAGGGAGCTGCATCGGCTGGTCCGGGAGAAAAACCGGCCCATCAGACACTGTAAGTGACTCAACTGGAAGCGCCTGAGTGACTTGGGCCGCCAGCTCTTCGTCTGCGGTATCCGAAGACCGAAGGGCTATGTGATAGTCACCAATCTCAAGAAGATCTCCTTCAGCTATCTTCCGGCGAAACTCGACGCGTTCTCCGTTCAGTCGAGTACCGATGTAACTGTCAAGATCTTCGATAAAAACGCCATCATGAGTGCTCGTTATTCGCGCATGTTTGCGCGAAATGTTGCGCTCCATGAGACGAATAGTATTGACCTCGTGGCGACCAATTGTGGTTTCACCTTCCGTCAGAGGAAAGACGATGGTTTTACCTTCGTCGTCCTCGATGATGAGCTTAAAGACTTTCGACACGTCGAGGGCCCCGGGTCGCGTAGAACTGGCCATAGCATGGCCATTTGGCTCCGTAAAGGAGCCCGACGGGTGTAATACCACACTTGCATCGGAAGACGTCACAAAACCCCCACTACGCAACGCAAGCCGCAGATACCCATCCAACAGAACATTGCAGATCGTCGGAGAAGGCCCGTCAGCCAGCAACCCGTTCGCCCAGAACGAATCACCCGAACTCCAACAGGGAGATAACCCCTAGTCTCGGTGAGCCACTCAGCAGCACGTTCGCAAAGGCATCGGAGAACATTCCCCGGTGAACCGAAATCCAGGAGCATACTATCTCCCCCTTTAGTGACCATCGGCACACAAATTCCCGGAGTGATCCGATCATTTCGATCACTAATACTAAGCAATTTGTCCCGTCTCCCACCCACCGCCAATATGCCATTGAAGCTGACACTCGTCATCAATATGGCTTCCTCCTCTATCGATCCGCAAAAGACTCACTCCGTTGCGAACAGCTTATCTGGATATCACCATACTTCAAACTACCGCAGTACACACTAGTCTTCTTTTACCACACCAACTTACGCACGCACTTAAAATGGTCCCGAGATACATACAAAACAGGCGGTAGGGAGAAGACCTAAGCTACTAAAGCTGCTAACAGACCGCACGGAGAATCACCCTCGATGCACATTTCGCGAATCACATCTGTTCTGTGGCTATTTGGTATTGGTCTTCTTGCCAAAGAAGTAGGCTGTAAACCTCCCCTCCCCCCCATAACTCAACCATCAGCTGGTGAGAGTACCGAGTCGACCGGTACTCCCAAAAAAGTAGCCATCGAAGCTTATAGCGGTCAGAATATATCAAGGTATGGCCCTATTCGAGTCATCTTCGAAAAAGAGCTTATCCCCCCGCATCAGATCGGAACCCCACTTGCTATATCGCCCTTCCAGTTTAGCCCCCCTCTCCACGGACATGCTATTTGGAGTTCAACGAGAGAACTTCAATTCCAACTGGATACCCCGCTGGCAACCAACCAGCACGTCGAGGCCAAACTTCGTACTCAGGCCTTGTCTGAGGAGCTAGAGCCTTCAGAATTCACATTTCAATTTTGGCCCAAAAAACTAAGCTTTGCTATCGACAGCTTGGGATGGACAGGAACAGCTGGCGATTCATTGTACACTGGTGAAATATCCACCACCGATCGGGTCGAAGATGTATTCGCAGAAAAAATTCTTACCGTATCCACCTCTTCATCTACAGCCCCCCCCACTATCCGTTGGAGACATACAAAGGGAGGCCAAAACCACCAGTTCTTTATTTCTAACCTGACCAGAACAAACTCTGCCCGTCAGGTTGAACTCAATCTCAACGGCGCCCCCCTTAACATTGAGGATAAAGTTACTAAGGTAATTAACATTCCCGCCAGCAATATTTTATTTGTCATGGTGGCTCGTCATGCGGCTGACAATAGCATACTACTCAAATTCTCCGACCCAATCGCCCCCCAGCAAGACTTTCGTAAGTTTATTTCTATCCCGGGTAAGAAATCACTGCGCTTTTCCCCCAGCGGTCATACACTCCGTATTTATGCTAGCAAAGAACAAACATGGGACCGTTCAACAACTATAAATATAACCAAAGGTATCCGCTCCAGCGCCTCACCAAGAGTCACTTCTCGTGCCCAAAAACTTACCGTTCGCATTGGCGCCAAAGTGCCGGAAGTACGATTTTTGGGTAAGGGCCTCATCATTCCTGAGTCAGAAGAACCAACAATACCGATTGAAACCATAAACCTTTCCCATATCTGGGTGGAAGCGGTTCATATTCCGTCTCCAAATTTGCAACAATTTTTACAGGTGAGCAACCTAGATGATGACCACGAGTTAGTTCGAGTAGCTAACGTTGTTTGGCGTAAGCATGTTGACCTTCAATATTCAACAAAAGATCGAGATCGCTGGGTTCGTAGAGGATTAGATCTTGGGGAGCTCATAAAAACTCACCCGAGCGGACTTTACCGCCTAAACCTATACTATATGCCGCGGGATACCGATGGCTCTTGCCCAAACAATGCATTCGTTGATGTCACAGACAACCAACTAATCCAGCATCTAACACTAGCTCAAAAACACAAAGAGCTCAGCTCATGGGACCCCTGGGCTAATGGCATGGCGAACTATAATCAACGGCTAAACCCATGCTCCGTTTCGTATTATTACCCATATCATGACCATGACATCCGAGCAGCCAGAAGCGTACTCTTTTCCGATATAGGTATCATAGCTAAAAAGGGCCAGACCAACGATATTTTTATCGCAGCAACCCAGATTAGTAGCACCGAACCTCTTGTTGATGCCGACGTTAGTATCTATAACTTCGCTCATCAAACCCTCGGACAAAGCCGCACCGACAACAAGGGGTTCGCACAGATTCGTCTCACTGAAGACAATCCATTTGTAGCTACTGTTACTCATAAAAACAAGCTCGGCATCCTCAAACTTAGCGACGGACGCGCTCTTTCCGTTGCACACTTTGATGCTGGAGGGAAAGCAGTCAGCAAGGGCATAAAAGGCTATATATATAGCGAACGTGGTGTCTGGCGCCCGGGAGACACAATACACTTAGGCTTTGTTCTATTTGACTCCCATGCTGCACTTCCTAGCGATCATCCAGTACAATTGGTCGTAAAAAATCCCAAAGGCCAAATAATTCATAAAGCTACGAGCAACTCGTCCCCCCCGATCTATCGCTTCGACATTCCAACCGCCGGATCCGCCCCCACCGGAAACTACTATGCCACTGTGCGGGTTGGACCAGTAAGTTTCCATCACAGCCTCCGAGTAGAGACAGTCGTACCCAACCGCTTTAAGATCGAATTTAACATTGGCAAGGACCAACTGGACGGGCCAATAGCCACGCTAAATACTCATCTTCAAGCTCGCTGGCTTCATGGCGCCATCGCTCGAGGCAATGACGTATCGATCGACCTCGGCCTTACACCCACCCAAACTACCTTCAGCAAATATGCGGACTACACTTTCGACGACCCTACGAACAAATTTTTTCATCCCCCCACCACGGTATTCAAAGGCACCCTCGATGACGAGGGATCCGCTGATGTACATCTCAAAATTCATTCAAAGAACCCGTCACCAGGGATGCTTCGTGCCTCATTTATCACTCGTGTATTTGAGACCAGCGGTCAGGCCAGTACCGACCGCCACTCGATTCGGTTTTCACCTTACAAACGCTACATAGGCATAAAGACGCCCAAAGGGGACAAAGCTCGGAGCATGTTGCTCACCGACACTAAACATCGAGCAGACATAGTAGCAGTTGATGCTCACGGTGAGCCGGTCAACACCCGCGTAAAAGTCCAACTTTATAAGATAAAGTGGCGTTGGTGGTGGGAGAAAGGTGAAGACAATCTCGCCGATTTTAACACCCAACCGAGCCATCAAGTAATCGCTTCCGACGACGTCACCATTAGCAACGGGCAGGGCAGTTTTGAGTTTGAGGTCAAATACCCAAACTGGGGTCGCTATCTCCTGGTGGCAAGCGACCTGAATGGCGAGCATCGTACCGGCAAAACGCTCTACATCGACTGGCCAGGATGGGCTGGCCGTCAGGAGAAAGATACGGGCGGCGCCGCTCAACGCCTAGCCCTGACGACAGACCGTCAGACACTTAACGTTGGGGAGTCATTCACGATTAGTTTTCCGTCCCCCAATCAAGGCCGAGCGTTATTGTCTCTTGAGAATGGCTCGAAAGTTGTTCAAACTCGCTGGATAAACTTTACGGGCGAGACCACACAGGTAAGGATTCCCGCCAGCGAGGATATGGTTCCTAATATTTTTGCTCATGTAACCATCCTCCAACCCCACAAAAACAAGGTCAATGATCGTCCCATTCGGCTATATGGCATCACCCCAATTGAGGTCATGGATCCGAAAACGAGACTAGAACCGGTGATTAAGGCACCAGCAGAGACTTCGCCCACGACCGAATTTACGGTAAGTGTCAGCGAACAAAACGGACGGCCTATGACATATACCTTAGCGGTCGTGGATGAGGGTCTGCTTGGCCTCACCCGTTTCAAGACTCCGGATCCGTGGAGACACTTCCACCAACGAGAAGCATTGGGCGTCCGTACTTGGGATCTCTACGACTACGTCGCGGGAGCCTATAGTGGCCCACTCGAAACCCTTCTGGCGATTGGCGGAGGTGCACCAATAGCCAACAAGCATCGCTCCACAACGGGCCTCCGATTTGCGCCCGTAGTTCGGGTACTCGGTCCTATGAGCCTCACCGAAGATGCAGAAAATACCCATAACATCACTTTACCTCCGTATCTTGGTGAAGTCCGGGTCATGGTCACTGCGGCATCAGCAGCAGCCTTCGGTCATGCCGAGCGGTCCATCCGCGTATCAAAGCCCTTGATGGTGCTTTCAGCCTTCCCCCGCACACTCAGCCCTCAAGAGTCAGTCAGCGTTCCGGTCACAGTCTTTGTCTCTGATCCTACACAAGAACAGGTGGCGGTTAAGATGACCGTTGCTGGCCCAGCGAGTATCAGTAAGGCCCTGGAAAGCCAAATAATTGATCTACACGGGGCCGGAGAGCACACCATTCAATTTCCCGTAGTAGTAGGAGATAAGCCAGAGCCGGTAAGCTTTTTCATATCCGCTAAAGCTGGGCCTCATACTCACCAGGAAGCAACCACAGTTGACGTTCGCTACCCTACTTTACCTACTACTCGCGTCACCACAAAACGGCTTGTGCCCCATAAGCGTTGGCAACCGGAGATAGGCCCCGTAGGCGTAAATGGGACCAACAAATATACCTTAGAACTATCCAAAACTCCGCCATTGCAGCTAGGACGCCACTTAGAATGGCTCATTGCCTATCCTCACGGATGTCTGGAACAGACTGTATCCAAGGCTTTTCCTCAACTCTATCTTGGTCAATTGAGTGCGCTATCACCCTCCGACGAAGAGAGAATTCGCACGCATATCACTGCCTCAATCAGCAAGTTACGCAGTTTCCAAACCAGCGCTGGAGACTTTACTTACTGGCCAGGTACTGCTCACGCACACGCGTGGAGTAACATCTGGGCCGGACATTTCTTACTGGAGGCCAGATCTGCCGGATACGCAGTTGATGAGGACATGCTCCAACTGTGGCTAAATCATCTGAGTGAACAAGCTTCTACGTGGATGATTGATGACGCGACCGCGCTCACTCAAGCCTACAGCTTGTATGTGCTCACTCTAGCGGGACGTTCGCCGGTGGCAGCAATGAATCGTCTGCGAGAAGCCGATCCTTCCAATCCTTGGGTCCGCTACCGGCTCGCTGCTAGCTACGCCCTCGCTGGAGAAACCGCAACCGCGCGCACTCTTTTACCCTCGCAACCCATCCCTAAGACCACCCACAGACTGGAATCCGATATCCAGACGTTTGGCACCCCATTGCGAAACGGAGCCATGGCACTAGAAACATACCTAGCAGTGGGCGACGTAGAGAACGCCTCGCGGATCGCTGAAAAGTTGTCGGAGAAGCTGCAGAGTGCCCAGCTAACTACCCACGAAATTGGCTACGCATTGGTTGCCCTGGCGCGTATGGGTCTGCGGATCAACCCCAACAGTCCCGCCCCCAAAGTCACCGTAACATGGCAGGGAACAAGCCAACAGGTTGTCCTCAGCCAGCCACTCAATCGACTGAGCTTGCCGGCTGATCCAACCAAGATGGTTAAACTAACCGCAACAAACCACACAGAATCACCCGTTTTTGCGTACTTTAGCATGACCGGTCACCCTCCGGCTGAGCCCTCCCCCGCCAATAGCCACGGCCTACAATTGACTTCCCACATGACCCGAGACTCGAAATCAGTGCCTATCGAAACGGTCGAAGAGGGAGACGATCTAGTGATGTACGTTACGGTTAAAAATCAACTCAACTACACCGTAAACAATATTGCGCTCGCTCATCTCGTTCCTACCGGCATGGTTATTCGCAACGACCGTCTTGACGGAACGTCTGTTGATCCCAGCCTCTTTGACTACCAAGATATCCGCGATCAGCGAGTATATACCTACTTCAACCTGCAGCCAGGACAATCAAAGATCATTCCCATTCGAGTGCATGCTCAGTTACAAGGAAAATTCTTCTTAGCTCCCATCCGAGCCGAAGCCATGTATGATGCAGGTATATATGGCGAGACATCCTCCGATTGGTTCGAGCTCAATCCTCCTGGCCCGCATCAGTAGTATTCGACTCGCTGTACTTATCGTCGCAGTCCTGACCATAGGATTCTATCTCCTACCTATTCGCCTACCCCAGGGAACATACTCCCGTGTTCTCCTAGACCGGGACAATAAACTACTGGGTGCTGAAGTCGCTCACGACGACGAACAGTGGCGGTTCCCACCAATTCACCACATAGCTCCCAAATACAAAAAGTCTCTACTCACCTTCGAAGATCGTTGGTTTTATCAACACCCCGGTGTGAACCTTTCGAGCATCCTTAGAGCCTTTTGGTCCAACCTCCGAGCCGGCAAGGTAGTCAGTGGAGCTAGCACCATCACCATGCAGGTGGTCCGCATGGCTCGTAAAAACCCTCCGCGAACATTGGTTGAAAAAATGTGGGAGATACTATTGGCCTTTCGTCTTGAATGGGCCTTTTCCAAAGACGAACTCCTTATCGCCTACGCTAGTCACGCACCGTTTGGTGGAAACACGGTCGGACTCCAAGCCGCTGCATGGAGATATTTCAAACGATCGGCAAGTGAGCTTTCATGGGCAGAGGCCGCTACTCTAGCAGTACTTCCTAATAGTCCGAGCCTTATTCACCCCGGACGACGGAGAAATAAACTTAAGAACAAAAGAGATCGCCTGCTGCGTAAGCTAGGACAACTGGGCCACCTATCTCCTGTGGCCTTAAAGATGGCACTGATAGAACCTCTTCCCCAGCCCCCTGGGCCTTTGCCTCAGCTCAGTCCTCATTTTCTACACAGTTTTGTTGCCCCACAAACCATACTCCGTTCGACCCTCAGCCATGCGCTTCAAACTCAAGCCCTACAGCGTATTCACACCTACAAGTCACAACTTAGTGATCTGGGCGTAGAAAATGCGGCCGCGCTCATCATCCATGTGCCAACTGCAGAAGTCGTGGCCTATATTGGTAATATTGGTGAACTAAATCTTCAACAGAACGGTTCCCACATAGATATGAATCGCTCCCATCGAAGTACAGGTAGCCTTCTAAAGCCATTCCTCTACGGTCGAATGTTAGATAGCGGTGAGTTACTACCCAGTCAACTAGTCCCCGATGTACCGGTGCGCATGGGTGGATTTCGCCCCGAAAACTTTGACCGAGACTATCGCGGAGCCGTAGCTGCAGATAAAGCTCTCGCTTGGTCACTCAACATTCCGGCGGTCATTCAGCTCAAGCGGTACGGTCTTGGGCGACTTATGAACGAACTCCGAACCGCGGGCTTAACTCACTTACGAAAAGATCCGACGCACTACGGACTTTCTTTCATCCTTGGAGGTGCCGAAGCCACACCCCTTGAACTCGCTACCCTATACACCCAGCTCGCCTTTATTGCCTCAGGCTTGGATCGCCCTTGGCCGGGTCTATTGTTCGGCACTGAGCGTCTGCCCGCCTATCCGCTGCCTATACGAGCGGGAGCAGCTTACCTCACGGTAAAGGCCCTCTATGGGGCTCGAAACTCGAGGCCAAATGAAGCACATCAAAACCGAATCGCTTGGAAGACTGGAACGAGTTTCGGATTTAGAGATGCATGGGCGATCGGCGTTACCCCAGCCTATGTAGTCACAGTTTGGACTGGTAATGCTGATGGCGAGGGGCGGCCAAATCTCACGGGAACTCGGGCGGCCACCCCAATCCTATTTTCGCTATTTGCACTGCTTCCTCCAAGTCATCGATTTGAACCCCCACTAAACGACCTTGATATCATTGAAGTATGTGGCGATAGTGGATTTCGAGCCGGACCACGATGCCACCATCGGCGCCAACAATTAGTCACTCGAGGCTCCATCAGTCAATTGTGTCCTCATTGTCAGATAATCCCTAGCACCCGTGATAGGCAATTTCGGGTTCATACCCAGTGCGCGCGCCTGGATGAAATTTACTCTAACAATTTTTTTGTTCTACCCGCTCGGCAAGAACACTTCTTCGTCCAAAAGAATCCCCAATATGTTGGTCTTCCGAGATGGCGAGCCGCATGTAAACCCACTCACAGTGAGCAAAAGAACCTCGCAGTTCTATTTCCCCAAGAACATACTCAGGTTTATGTTCCCGTTGATCTTAATGGTCAGCCATCGCGAGTAGTATGCAAAGCAACCCACCGCGATCCACAGGCACGACTGTTTTGGTATCTAGATCAAATTTTCCTCGGTGAGACCAAACACTTCCACGAATATGAGCTCGCCCCAACACCTGGCCCTCACACCCTCACTGTAGTTGACACCCTTGGTGAAACCGAGCAGCGACAGTTCACCATTATATCTCCCCATCGAGAATCGCGGTAAATTACTATCTCACTCACCTTTTCGCCCTTTACAGCAGAAGTCCCTGGGACTGAACCCTAGCATGCCATCGGAAAAGTGAGTTAGGCGCTTCGCGGGTCCTTTTTCCGTGGAACGTCTGGACCGGCTTCGCCTTTCATCGATTGCATGCGCCCTCTTCATCCGGAGCGTTCCACGGAAAAGATACTTCGCGGATCACCCATCCCACTTTTCCGATGGCCTGCTAGTTCCCGCTTCGACGCCCCGGACAATGCCCCCGCACGACCCCTTGATAAGTCTTACAGAATCACACAACCGCGGATGTGAAGCACGTTAATGTTCGCGATTCAGCCACTCCATGGGGTTGACCGGCTCTCGTCCGTCCCTGATCTCAAAGTATAAATAAGCGCCTTTAATAGAGCCAGAGTCTCCTACGAACCCCACCACCTGATACTGAGCAGTATTCATGCCCGCACTCACCGCAAAGCTCTCTAGATGACCATATAAAGTATAATAACCACCGTCATGGGATAAAATCACCAAATTCCCAAAACCCTCAAATCGCTCAGCAAACATAACTCGGCCATCAAATACAGCTCGGACATTTTCATTCTGATCAGCTCGGATATCTATACCCTTAGACACAAGTATCATCTCCGAGTCGGGATCGACTCTCTTACCAAAAGTGACTTCGAGCTGACCGATTGTAGGCCATGGTAATCGTCCCTTTTGAGCACCAAACCCTCCCGGTAGAGCCGGAATCGGGGGTTGCTCTCCGTGGATTCGCCCCATTTCCAAATGGAGGTTATGAGCAGCATCCTCTAGTTCCATCATCATACGCTCGGTGGTTTGACGCTCAGACCGAATCGCCTCCGCCAAAATTTCTCGCTCTTCCCGAAGACGCTCAATCTCTTGGATTTGGACCTCGATCTCTGCCCGCCCAGCAGCTCTAGCCGCACTTTGGTTGAGCAGGTCCTGCTCAACTATCTCCGCTCGCTCACTCGCTTTGCGCGTCTTTTCCATCAGCGAGTGATCGTAATTCAACACAAACCGGATGCGATCCCGCATTCTTCGGGCTGCCAACGGATTTTCTGCTGAAGTTACAAACTGAGCGATCGCACTGCGTCTCATCCTCACCATCGCCGCCACTCGACGCCCTGCTAGGCGACGAAGAGAGATCAACCGGACCCTTACCTGAGTTTGCTCTTCACGAAGAAGTTGCAAACTCTCATCAATGCGCTCTCCCTCTTTTTGAAGTTGGTCCATATCACCCAACTTGGCCAGAATCTGCTTCTCGAGCGTATCGAGGCTTCGAAGGAGCGAATACTCTTCGTCCCGTAGATACTTCGACCGTATCCGCTCGCGAGCGGCCCGCTTGCGAAGAGCTTCCACTTCTCTGGTTGCGCGCACCACCCCAGAATCAGGTAATTGTCCCTGAAGCAGAGCTATCAAGGCCACGGCATGTATACCTAGCGCCATTGAAGAAACCGAGCCATGGCCACTAGACTTCCCAACATCCCAAGTAAAGCCCCCAATCCCACCAGTAGAACACCAAATAAGGGTGGAATGGAGATAAGCTCCACACTCGATGGTTTTAAGTAGGCCAACCCATCCACCAACTGTTGTAAGAGAACATCCTCCAATAGCGATACTATGAACATCGATAGTATCCCCCCGATAAATCCCTGCAAAACACCTTCAATGACAAATGGAGCTCGGAGAAAGATTGGTGTTGCTCCCACCAAACTCATAATTTCAATTTCATCTCTGCGAGCATACAGGGTCAGTCGAATAGTATTGTACACCACCAGAAGAGTAGCCAACCCTAGCGACAACCCAAGAATAAGGGTAACCGTGCGCACCATAACCAACACTGAAGAAAGTTGTTCAATATCTTGTTGCCCATATCGGACATCGCTCACCCCTCCGAGCCGCAAAACGCGGGCAGCAAGGCCCTTCACCTCTGCGTAAGCCCACCGTTTTTCATATAACTGCAACTCAACTGACGGAGGCACCACATCGTCAGGTAAACCTTCGAGCATCACAGAATCCGGGCCCAACTCATTTCGAAAATCGCTCAAAGCCTGGCTACTGGTCAATACCCAGGCTTTCTTAACCTCGGGCCAGCTTTCCACCCGCTCGACGATCGACGGGCCCTCAGACCAGGCATCCTCCTGTAGGTAGGCCGATAATCCGACATGGTCACCGAGCTCAGCAGTGAGCCGCTGGAGATTGTACACAACCAAAACAAACGTGGCGAGCACCGCCAACGATATCGAAATGGTAGCAATAGCAACCGCCGTTAGCCCAAAAGAGCGCAACATGGTGCTCAATGCCCGTCGAAAGAAATAGATCAGGTTGGCCACCACCGGCAGCTTGACGCCTAGTTAGGGGATTGCAAAGTGTGAGTTAGGTTGAAGTGCGTTCAGCCAGTAAATCACCCACTCTTGGTGATGAATGGGACATGCTGAATATGCGAGCAATCAACAACAACGAGCAAGGAAAGACCGGCTAACTATGTTGTGTACGGGGCGAAACTTGGTAGTGCCCGAAGTAGGCAGTGCTAATAATTCATCTTGATTCGAACTTTTTTAGTCCCCTCACTGACCTCAATCTTTGCGTCAGCGAACTTTGGAGGCCCCATAAAGCCCTTAACATCATTGGACGCTCCGTAGCCTTCAGAAGGAATGCCAACGAAGTTGGTATCCATCTTAGCGTTATTGTTGGCATCGTGCAGTACAGCAACCGCATACCATCCAGGAACTAGCCCCTCAAAAGTACATCGCGCTTTGTTCTGTTGAACTTTCACCCAAAGTTGAGCCTTTGCTTTTTTGGATTTACTCGGAAACCCTTCTGCTTGCGCAAACAACAGGCAACCCACTTTTCCATCATCGTTCTTGAGGCCATAAATCTCGGCATCAATCGCGGCTGCCGACTTTTGAGGCTCGGCCCTAGCCGAGAAGATCGGGCTCATAACCAAAATAAATACACTCGCTGAGCCGGGGAAATTTCGGAAAAACCTGTAATGAAGTGGCATTGTTGAGCTTAGGCTTGCGAAGCTCGCCACGCTCGAGCACAACTCAAGCCATTTCTGCGCTCGTATCCAAAGAGGCATACCCAACCGTGGCCAATCCCGCCCTCTGGAGCAACCAGAGAATGATCCACTATACTGATTGGCGTTCGGGAGCTATTGTCGGCCAACGTACGATTACG
>JAHQVK010000115.1 GCA_019634385.1 Myxococcales bacterium
AGCGACCTCAGTCATCCCGAAGGTGTCATCAGTTTAGGTAGTGAAACATCGGTTGACACTCAGCCGGTTCTAGACGTGATCAAGGCGCTAGCAGGCCATCGGAAAATTTGGATGGGTGATCCGCGAAGGTTCTTTTCCGTGGAACGCTCTGGATGAAGAGGGTGTATGCAACTGATGAAAGGCGAAGCCGGTCCAGACCTTCCACGGAAAAAGGACCCGCGAAGCGCCTAACTCACTTTTCCGATGGCCTGCTAGAGAATAGACAGCTCGTCATCGAAGCCCAACGGCCGACCATTGATCCCGCACGGATCTATATAACGGGGCATTCTATGGGGGGCTTAGATACTTGGGATCTCCCCGGTCGTTTCCCAGATCGGTGGGCTGCGGCACTGCCTATGGCCGACTTTGTCGACTGCGCCAATTTCCCGGCGAGTACTGAGACCATGCTTGCGCTCACTACCGATACCTACAATGGTGATCGCATGCGATTTACTCGACTGGACAGTGAATCAGGGTCATGTGTGGAGGCCCACAACAACCCCCTTAGGGATGTGTGGGCCCTACAGACGGAAGTCCTGAGATGGATGTATGGGCAAGTCAATGACCGTCTTAGCGAATGAAGAGCGGAGACGATCGTGATGGTTAGGCTTTGCCTAAAGCGGTAGTGATTTTTTTGGCAATAGCTGCCGGAGTAAGTCCAAAGTGAGCATATAGTTCTTCAGCAGGCGCACTTTCCCCGAAGGTATCCACGCCAAAAGCGAGACCATTTCCACCAATAACGCTGTACCAGCCAGTGGTCGAGCCCGCTTCGATCGCCGCCCCAAGAAGGCCGTCAGGTAGGACTTCTTTACGGTAGGCGGAGTCTTGAGCCAGAAACCGCTCCACACAAGGCATGGACACCACACGAGCACCGATCCCCTGCGTCGCTAACATATCGGCAGTTTCGATGGCCAAGCCCACCTCAGTGCCGGTTGCAACCAGCGCAACTTGCTCCTGGGCTGCCCCACGAACAACGTAACCACCCTTCCACACCGTGCGGGGATCAAAACCATCCGGACGTGGCAAAGACATAGAACTTTGGCGACTATATACCATCGCATGAGGCCGCGGTTCACCCTGACTCACTGCGTAAGCCCAGGTCATCGCCGTTTCTAGACCATCCGCCGGACGCCATACATGGAGTTCTGGGATGAGCCGTAAGGACCAAAGATGTTCGATCGGTTGGTGGGTTGGACCGTCTTCGCCTAGACCTATTGAGTCGTGAGTAAAGATCTGGATCGCACGCACTTTCATTAGCGCAGAAAGGCGTACTGAGTTTCGCATGTAGTCGCTAAAGGTTAGGAAGGTTGCACCAAAGGGTACAAACCCTCCATATAATGCCAGCCCGTTCACCATAGCGGCCATAGCGTGCTCCCGCACGCCGAAGTGAATGTATCGACCACTGAAGTCCGCACGGGAAACAGAGGTAGTATCCTTGATCTTCGTCTTATTCGATCCGGTCAGATCGGCTGATCCACCAATCAATCGGGGCGTTTGCTCAACGATCGCATTGAGAGCTAATCCGGAGAGATTGCGGGTGGATCCTTTCTCGGAAGCGAGACGCTTGACCAAGGTTTCGATGTCAAGCTTCAGGTCACCTTCAAAATGGGCCTGCCACGCGGTCTTATTGGCAGAGTTTTTTGCACACCACGAATCGAGCTTCTTTTGCCACTCCGCACGTGCCGCTTTCCCTAGCTCAATGGCTGGTCGAAAGGCACCGTAAGCGGCGTCAGGCACCTCAAACGGCGCATAATTCCAACCTAATTTCTCTTTGGTCAATCGAGCTTCTTCTTCGCCTAAGGCCTCACCATGGGCCTTAGCTGTCCCCTCACGATTGGGACTACCGAAGCCGATTCGGGTTTTCGCAATAATCAGCGACGGACGTTCGGCTTCCTCGGTGGCTACTTTAATCGCTTGTCGTATTTCGGTCGGATTGTGCCCATCAATACGCAATACGTGCCAACCATGCGCAGAGAAACGGGCCTCGATATTCTCCGAGAACGAGACATTAACATTCCCATCTATCGAGATACCATTGTCGTCGTAAAAGCATATCAGATCCCCTAGCCCAAGGTGCCCAGCAAGTGAGGCCGCCTCACTCGAAATCCCCTCCATCAAGCAACCATCGCCAACGACACAGTAGATCCGATGACTAAGGGGTGAGAAACCATCGTCACTGGGACATCGAGCTGCAGCCATCTTGCGCCCCAAAGCCATGCCCACCGCGTTTGCGAAACCTTGCCCTAGCGGACCAGTGGTTGTCTCTACCCCTGGCGTTAGACCAAACTCCGGATGACCTGGGGTCTTGGAGCCCATTTGCCGGAAACGGCGAATATCCTCCATCGGAAGGTCATAACCGGCGAGATGTAGCACCGCATATTGGAGCATCGAGCCGTGGCCATTCGACAGCACAAACCGATCTCGGTCGGGCCAGTTCGGAGCGCTGGGATCATACCGCATCACCTCGGCGAAAAGCACGGTGGCGATATCAGCGAGCCCCATAGGTGCCCCAGGATGGCCACTATTCGCGGCATTTACAGCATCAATAGCTAGAGCACGAATCGCGTTAGCGGCGATCGCGCTGACTTCAGGTCGTAGAGCATCAGCCATTTGCCCCTATGCGTTCATACAGATACTCTGCCTGCAAGCGTCATCGCTTAGGATGTTGATTATCGTAGGTCAGGTCTAATAAATTTACCGTAGTCAGGAGCGACATCTCCAGCTTTAGCGAAACAAGCGCCCAGCTGCAATTTGTCACCCAGAATACAGCAAAGACTACTTGAATGGATTCTGTAAGAATCAACAAGGGGGCGCGCAGCGGGGCATAGCCCCGCGTAGAAGCAGGAACTTGGGTTCAACCCAAGGGATTTCTGCTGTATGTATTCAGAGCTTCGTTCGGGGACTGGAACACCGAAAGGTTTGGAATCAATCGGTACCCTCGCGAGTTTTCCTGACTAGAAGGAACGCACGGGCCCCCAATTGCAGGGATTCACCCTGTGACTGAGAGTAGCGGGGGGGACAACCTACGAATATACGCCCTCCTCCCACAAACACGAGGATCCAACTGTCTAAAGAATGACGGTTGGACGCAGACTTAAGAGCGTTACCGCAAAGACCTCTTGGATTGGGCCTATAGTATCACAAAAAAAATCTGCGAGTGATCGTACAGTATGGCAATGCCGTGCGTAGTCGCAGGCGCTTGGTTCAACGCAACTTCTCCCTGCTATGCCGGTTGAGCCGAAATTCGTCGGAAGCCGCGGTGGAAGGAGCAGAGACCATCACCTCCGAAAAATTCAGTCACCGATATCAAAAGAGCACAGTATCGTTCCTATTATTTCCTACCCCGCATTTTTCTCTTGACTACTTCAACCTAGAAACTCGTAGCAGCGTTGCTCCACTTAGCAATAACTATCGCGAAGAGCCTGAATGTTTGACTTCGGCGTGAGACTAGCCATAGCTGACGGACTGAATAACTACGTAATGACTCTAAATTACTTGAATATCTAGACTTCAGGTGCAACCAAAATCTTGACCGAGTTTATCCTCTCGTCCTGAGCACCATACTTCTGGTATCCCGAATCCAGAATATGGATGCTTTGAGCTACACATCTCTTGGTGGTGAGTTCTTTGTAAAAGAAGCCGCGAACTTCGACTATCCGAAAAAAAACGCAAGCTGACAAAATTGAAAGGAGCCGAAAAGATCGTTCCTCATCTGTAGCATAGTAATAGCCAGTCATTCCCAACGTTCAATTAATCCCTTAACTCTTGTAGTCGTTGCCAGGAGCAAGTATTGCTGTGCCGCAAACAAAGACCTTCGCGGTTAAGTATCTTCACAATGCGAGATTTGATAGCTTGACGGGCCGTGTTATCTACTCATACGGCGAAGCCCCCTTGAATGGATTCTGTAAGAATCAACAAGGGGGCGCGCAGCGGGGCATAACCCGGCGTAGAAACAGGGGCTTGTGTACTACCTAAGGGATTTTTGCTGTAGTAAAACCTCCATAAATATAATCGCACGACAAAAGTCTTTGTATGAGTATACTGGACACGTGTTGGTCATGAAGGGGCCGGATTCAACACTCATGTGGTTGGCATTTATTGTAAATCTGCCTTTGGAAACTTTCTTCCTTTCATGTAGTCTTCAGCTATCGGTTGCTGTTGGCTCGGTCGCCATAGTTATGCTAGATAGTCCGGTGAACGCTCCGATGAAAAGGCGCGTACAACAGTCAAGATTATTTTAAAAAAATATCAATGACTCTAATAAGGTAGGTAGAGACCGGTGTGATTGCAGGAATTTGAATTCAGCCAAAGCGATATCTGCTGTGCCGGTCGTAGGCTAGTAGCCGTTCATAACGCTCCATGGGAAAGCTCATTTGGTTCTCATCCACCAGAGCGCACAGATGCTCCATTTGCGCCCGAATGTTTTTTCATGCAAATATCTTTTGCATCCAGCCATCCAGCCTACTAGGCCCATAGGTATCTCAATACCGGTCGAGATAGGTGTGGACTTGCTAGCGAGTGTCGTTAATGTCCGCCCAGAACTATTATGAAGCACTTGTTTTAGCTGAATGTTAGGACTCGGATGAGGGCCCCGCCTTAACCGCCCCCTGAGCGGCCTCCGATACATCAAAGACCCCTTGAATTGAGTCTCTAAGAAAATCGACAAGGGGCGCACAGCGGGCATAGCCCCGCGGAGAAGCAGGAACTTGGGTTCTACCCAGGGGATTTCTGCTGTAAGGGTCGTATCACGAATAACCGAATATTCTAGGGCGTGTCATTGAATTCCGGCTGCGGAGGCTGACGCCGTATCCGTGTTTGTAGGGGTTCGGTGGCTTCGCCACCCTTTCCAGCCCCTTGACCCGGTACATCCAGTACCCTCCCTCCGGGGCCGAACCCTCACAAACACGGATACGGCGTCAGAACGCGGTCCGGAGGTTAAAGACACCCCCTAACAAATGCTGGACCAGCAATAGAACACGGTCGACGTTCAAGCCCCAAGTGTAGACCTTCTTTGATGATCTATTCCCAAAAACACACAAGATCACACAACTCTGAATCGGATAGCAACGAACATGTAAAGAAATTTTCTCACTAACCAGATAGTGCTTCTCACCTCGCATTAAGTAGTCGGTTCAGATTGGTGCGAATTGTCGCGCCAGGCCTCCTCCATGAAACTTCACTCTTTGATAGGATAATAAGTATCGTATGATATATACACGCTCTCGCGGTTCGAGTGACAATACTTCGTTGGAGTTTTTGCACTTCACGCCTCAGCACGTGGGTAGTAGGAGGGCCGACAAGGCTTAGCTGTTTGTTGAACTGATCGAGTGATCATAGTTTATGGCGATCTTTCATGGAACGTTGGAATAAGGGGACGCATACAGAAGAAATCACTTGGGTCTACCCAAGTGCCTGCTTCTCCGCGGGGCATAGGTCCGCGGAGCGACCCCTTGTTGATTCTTACAAAATAAATTCAAGGGGTCGCTCCTGTACAACCAATGACTAGTTGCGCGTTCGGAGGTCCCCAAAAAAATGTTCGCCCAAGTGAAGGTCGCTCCAGTTCTACAGACTGCTAAGGGTCGCAATAACCAGCAGCTTTAGCATTGAGCATCGGACGCTCCGGTGTCTGCCGCGACTAAAAGTCAAGGTCAGCGCAAGAACGGTACGACGCTTGATAGAAACAGAACGACATATATGGATTCAGCCAACAATATCATTACCAACGCCATTGAGGCTCTCCGTGAAGAAGCCGAGGCTATCGAGGCCAAGATTGCCGCTCTGGAGAGTTCACTATCTCTGACGCAAGATTCAACCGAGGTGACAAAGCCTCGCCGAGGAAGGCCAAGAAAAAATCCTGAAGAACTGAGTTCTCCACCGAAGCGTAACACCAGGGGCAAAGCTAAAGAGGCATCTGTTTCAGAAAGCGCAAATGCTAAAGATAAGCTCCAGACCGCGGCGGAAAAACGTTCCAAGAGCTGGGATTCTGAAAAGAAAGCGGCAGCAGCGGAACGTATGCGAAAGTACTGGGCCGAGCGAAAAAAGAAACAATAGGCTGTCGATGGGTCGTTGGTGGTCCCGTGCCCTCGACGACCCATCGAAGAAAATACAATCAGCAAGCTCAGACATGATTCCGTATCGCAACAAGCTAAAGCCCAACCGACGCAAACCCATATATGGGTGTCTCCAGACCCCACGTATCGGTGAAATAAGTATCCACTGAAATTGTTGGCCTAAGGGTAAACTATAGTTGCTCAAAAAGCCATCCGGATCTCACCGGTGCATCATGCTAGCTATGTTGCCATCCACAAACCTCTTGGTCGAGCGATCAACTCAAGTTCTAGTCGGACGTGTCTTTACCCTCCGGCTGAGGAGATGACGCCGTGCATCAGAAATCAGTGGTCTTTGCGGTATCCCGCGCGTGTGGGGTCGGCCCCGGAGGGATGCAGTGGGCAGAGGGATCCGAAAGGGTGGCCTAAGCTACCGGCCCCTCACAAAAGCAGTCAACAAGTCAGAACGTGGTCCGGGGTTAAAGACACGCCTAACAACCGGTTGATCTGGTCGAGCAACCAATCTTCGGACGGTTTTTCATGGAACGCTTGGCGCAACTTACCGGAGGTATCAGTGAGGCTTCATTTTAAGTCAATTTTGGAATCATGTTCGCTTGAATACTAGGGTTTATGCTTTATATAATACATCTGATTTTGTTCCAGAAAATTATCATATAAACATATTCAGATTTCTGATAAGCAACCTTGCCAGAGAAGCTACGGGTCTTTTGGTTTTGTTTCTTGTGATGGAACTTGATATTTTCTATACTCCCAATAATAATGATCAGCTGTCTTCAGCGGTTTTGGGAAGTGGTAGGTGGCTAGAGTTACAACTGATAGAAACTGTATACAGTTACCATCTCAAATGATGTGCTGCGTCATATTGTGTGTTTCGCTTGTGCTTTAGGAGTCGTTTTCTAAACAGTGAATGTTTGGAGCCAACTCATCGAGGACACACTCAATACGGAGCCCAAGGTACGGGGCTTAATCATATGTTTGCCAGTATGTTAAATGTTTCACTAGCTTTTATGTGATTTCAGTTCGGAAGGATCATATATATGAAGAAGTTTTTATTAACGATGGGCCTGTCAGCGGCGGTTTCCATCGCAAATTTTTGGGCAGAAGATACTAGTTATGCCCAATCAATTGGATGTAATGTTGATTACCAAGTTGAATCGCAGTGGAATGTTGGATTCACAGCGCAGCTCGTAGTCACAAACCTAGGTGACACAATCAATGGATGGACCCTCAGCTGGACCTTTGCTAATGGCCAAACCATCAATGATTCCTGGAACTCGACCCTGAGGAGTGGCGGTCCCAATGTTGAGTTGGAAAATGCCGCTTGGAACCGGACCATTCCCAGTGGAGGTAATATTAGTTTCGGATTCAATGGTGCGTTGAATGGAAGCGGAACTAACAGCATCCCCACTTCGTTCTCTCTTAACGGCGTTCGCTGTAACGGTAGCATCGACAATCCTTCTGATGGTCCCACCCTGTGGGCTGAAAATTGCCAAGGCTGCCATGGCTCATTTTCTGGAGGTAATCCAGTTAGCTCTGGACCTATCGCGATCAATGTCAACAACGCGGTGGAGCGCCGAGGGGATGGCTTAGAGAGCTTCATCGAAGCCTCTATGCCATCCAATGCCCCCGGAGACTGCGTGGGCGAATGTAGCGAGTTGGTGGGGGAATATTTACGTCAGTTTGTCACCGAAGTAGAGCCAGCCCCCGATGGTGAGACTCTATGGGCTGAAAATTGTCAAGGCTGCCATGGTTCATTCACTGACGACAATCCGGTGAGTTCCGGGCGCATTGCCATCAATATCAATGACGCGGTTGGACGACGAGGAGACGGCTTAGAGAGCTTCATCGAAACCTCTATGCCCTCTCGTTCCCCCGAAGACTGTGTAGGCGAGTGCAGCGTGTTGGTCGGTGAGTACATGCGTCAATTTGTCACCGACATAGATTTATCTGCCGATGGTGAGACCCTATGGACGGAAAACTGTCAACGCTGCCACGGCTCATTTACTCCAGGAAGTAGCGTTAGCTCCGGTCCGAATCGGCTGGACATCAACGCGGCTATTGAGCAACGGGGAGCTACCTTAGAAGCGTACATCTCCAGTTCCATGCCCGCGGGTGCTGCCGGAGACTGTGTTGGTGAATGTAGCGAATTGGTTGGAGAGTACATCAGGCAGTTTGCTAGCGATGGTCCTATGGAATGCGAGGAGAACGCGCAGATATTCGGGTCACGGGTCATAAAAGTTCTATCCAGTCAGGAATATCAGAAGTCACTCGAAGATCTCCTAGGTATCAACGAAAATTACGGAGAAAGTGTCGCTATCTATGACGGCTACCGAGGTGGTTTCTCTAACATGGTAGATAGAGATCTCTCCGGCACATCATTGGAAACATACGTTGCCAATGCGGAGTCCATCGCCAACTGGGCGGTGAATAACGGACGTCCCTTCGACTGTAACAACAATTCGACATGTGCCCGGCGGTTTGTGGACGAATTTTTGTTTACTGCATTCAGAGGATTGGTCACCGAAGACCAAAAAGACGAGTACCGCCAGCTATTCAATCAATATCCTAGTGATGGGTTACGGATAGCGCTACAAACTGCACTCTCCTCTCCTTATTTCTTATACCGCATTGAAACAGGGGTTCCCGCTGCTACTGCCCGCCAGAGGGGATACTACGACCCAGACCAACCAAACTCTGGCTCACCAGCAGAACTCCTTCAGAATATTTCGAATGATACATATGTATTGAGTCCTCACGAGTTGGTGTCCGCACTGAGCTTCCGCCTTACTGGTTCAACTCCAAGTTATGAGCTTTTGCAGGCGGCATCTTCTATTACCACCCCAGCTCAACTATCCCAACAAGTCGAACGCTTACTTGATAGTCCACGTGGCCGTTCCCATCTCAAGACCTTCGTGACCGAATGGTTCCATCTCAAAAACCTCAAGGACATCGTGCGTTCGGCCGACACCGGCCTCAACTCGGAAGTCAAAGAGGCTATGCTTAGCGAGGTCCACGAACATTTTGCTCACGTCTTCTACAACAACACCGTACCCTTTTCGGAGTTCTACGATGGGAACTATACCTTCCTGAACCGAACTTTAGCTAACTTCTATGGTATCCAGGGTAACTTTGGTAGTCAGTTCGCAAGAACCGTAGTTCAAGGACGAGGGGGGCCGATTGCCAGCGGTGCATTTATGGCTTCGCACGCCCATATCGAGCGAACCTCACCCATTCTTCGAGCGGTACACGCTCGGCAGTCAGCCTTATGCCATTACATTGATCCACCTGATTCACCTCTTGGTGGCCCAGACATTGCCGCGCAACGAGCGGCCGCCCAGCAAGCAGTTGAGGAGCAAGAGGCCCGAGAAGGGGTCCTAAGTAGCCGAGACTTCTACTTCCTCTTCACCGACAATGTTGATGCCTGTGCGGTTTGTCACGAGCAGATCATCAATCCAATGTTTGGTCTCGAGGACTTTGACAATGTTGGACGCCGCCGTCCTTCCGCCGGACAAAATATGGTCACAGAGACCATCAGAGGCCAGCGCAAGACAGTATCTCTTTCAGGCACCTTATATGGGGTCAACTCTACTTCGGACAGCCAAGTCATCGAGTACGCGGGTGCAAAAGATTTCTCCAATAAGATTGCGCAAACTGATCAAATCAACGTGTGTCTTGTGCGGCGTAGTTTCCGTTTTCTCACTGGTTGGGCTTATGAAGAGCGCGATCTTGATGCTGAAGCACGGGAGTCTATACCCGCCGACCGGCGAGAAGCTTATAGTTGCGTAGCCTCGGAGGCGATGAGTACCTTTGCCAACGCAAATCATAGTCCTCGAGTGTTGTTCAGGGAGTTGGCGACGAGTCCGCTGATGCTCTTCAGAAAGTAAAAAATTACAAAGGAGTAATCGTGATGAAATCTGCAAGTGATTTGATAGATAAAGAACGCCGCAGCTTCCTGGAGTTTTTGGGCAAGGCAGGTGTGGGTACCGCTGTGTGCCGCGCGGTACCTTTGATCGGAGGCCTGATGGCCACCCGGCGAGCCCGTGCACAATCATCTGCGCGAAGAGTTGTCTTTGTGTACGCGGGCAACGGTGCCCCTAACGGGCTCTGGCTACCCTCAGGCTCTCGCCTCAACAGAGCCACGCAGGCATATGAAGGTCTGCAATCCATCTGCAACTTCCGTGAGGTTGAGGTCATCAACAGTGGTCATGGTCTCTCGCGTAAATGTCTGGGCGCGCTCCGATGGGACACCAATTGGACTGGCGATACGATAGATCAACAGATTGCCAGCGTATTGGGGACCTCTACACCCTACCCATCGTACGCTTTGGGGGTAGAAACCAATCCTCAGGAGCTGATTGGCAGAAAGGGCGGTGCGATAGTCCCTGCTCAGGACAATCCAGCTGCCGCGTATAGACAACTATTTTCGGGCAATCAGCAGCCACAGGGAGATGGAAACTCGCAAAAGCGGAGCATGCTCGATCAACATCGACAAGACATCACCCGAATGAAAAACCGATTGGGTAGTTTTGAGCGAGAAACCTTAGATAAACATGAGACGGCGATTCGAGAGATCGAAAGTCGGCTCGAGAGTAGTTCATCGCCCAGTTCTAGCTCCTGTTCGTCACCGAGCTGGAATAGTAATGGATACCCAACCTCGAATAGCCCCAACGTTCCGTTTGGCCACAAAGCGGAACTACAATCAGATATCATTGTGCGGGCACTTCAGTGTGGGCTCACCAACGTTATGACTCTGCAGCTCGGCTGGGACCAAGGGTTGTGGTACGCGCATAATACGCAGTACAAGGGGGACCACCACGGGTCATGCCATGCCGCTTCCGCACAAGAGAATGCGGAAATGACTAACTACATGAGCGGTTCCGTAGCATATCTTATTCGTCGCCTGATGAATGAGAACGATCCCTCTCAACCCGGTAGCCGCATGATCGATAGTACGGTTGTTGTACAAGTCACCGATATGGGGAACGGCCAAGATCACTCCCCTGGGAATGGACCAAACATGGTTGCGACCCGTATGCCATCGTTTAGACGGGGCACAGTAAGATCGGGTGGAAACAACTACAATGTCCTAGAGGCAGTGGTCGAAGGACTTGGTCTCGGAGCCTACAAAGGTACTAATGTCAATCAGCACCGCATATGGCCCTGTGCGAACGGGCGGGTTGACACAAGCCTACTTGCCTAAAATCTACCCACATACGAGGGTATCAGCCCTCCCTGTCCACCTTTCCCTCCAGAACTCAAAGTCCAAGTAACAGTCGGACATTTAGCATCCACGGGATTGCATTGCTGTACATCCGGCGGCAAGATGTTGCTGTGTACAACCTTCCCTGGGCCTCATTTCTTGAGCCGAGAGATATTTCCGTTATGTTGGTAGCTTTTGCCCTTTTAATAGTCACAGTCCAACTGGCCTCAATGGTGCGACGGATGCTGAGACTGCCGGTACTCGTGTTGGTAGCTCTTCAAAGTCTTCTTCTTGTACCTATTGAGGAGGCTTATGCAGCGCCTGGTGATAGTCTACTGGTTAATGCCGACTTTTCTGATGGACTGAATAGCTGGAATGCTTATCCCAATTCGAGCGTGGAAGATGGTACCGCGTGTATTAGTGTAGACGCGGGGGCTGGAGCATATAGTGCGGCGATAGAACAACAGACCGTCCTGCTCCCCAATGCAGTGTACCGGATGGAAGTGGTCGCCTATCTAGGATCCGGGAGCGCAGGGCCCATCCGTGCGGTGGTCCAGGTACCGGGCCCTCCTTATAGCCAATATCTTCCTGAAGTAGGTATTTCAGGCGACTTAGAGTCGACGCCTCAGACCTTCGTGTTCGAGTTCGAAACCCCCAGTGATGTGCCAACTTCGGGTGAGCCTAACGCTGCCGTGCTCCTACAACAAAATGGCCCGAGTGAGTTTGGCTACAGCCTTTGTGTAGAGTCATTTAGCCTAGTCGAAATAGATGAACTTACTCCCTATCAGCCCGATACGGGACCTCGGGTCCGAGTCAACCACATGGGGTACTTTGTTCATGGTCCTAAACGGGCAACCCTGGTCTCATCATCCGAGCAACCAGTATCTTGGGAGCTTTTCGATGGTAATGGCAGCAAGATGGCTTCAGGTAGATCTAAGCCTAGGGGCCTGGATCCCTCTGCTGGTCTAGATGTGCATGTCATCGACTTTAGTAGCGTTCGCAAAGTGGGACCGGATTACGTTCTGGTAGCCGACGGCGAAACGAGCTTCCCATTCGCAATAGGAATGAAGGACACTTATCAGCAACTGCGATATGATGCTCTTAACTATTACTACCCCGCCCGAAGTGGGATTGCGATTGATGGGAATATAGCAGGAGAGTCTTACGCTCGTGAGGCTGGTCACATTTCTGCGCCAAATGGCGCATCACCCAACCAAGGTGATTTTCAAGTGCCTTGTCAGTCATACGAGAATCAGACCAACGACGCTGGCGACTATTACTATGGCTCTGAATGGACCTGTCCTGAGGGATATACCTTAGACGTGGTTGGGGGTTGGTATGATGCGGGCGACCACGGAAAATATGTGGTCAATGGCGGCATTTCAGTGGCTCAGCTTATGGGTATTTACGAGAGAGCCTTGTGGGCACCTACCGGAAATGTCCATGCATATCGGGATGGAACCCTCAAAATCCCTGAGTTCAACAATGGGGTACCGGACGTTCTTGATGAGGCCCGATGGGAGCTAGAATGGATGATGTCCATGCAAATACCTGCTGGCTCTGGGCCACAAACTATCGATGGTGAGTCCATGGATGTATCCGGGATGGTCCATCATAAAATCCACGATGAAGGTTGGACTGGTCTCCCTCTCATGCCCGCAGACGCTTCTAATCGTCGATCTCTGCATCGACCATCGACCGCGGCAACCCTAAATGTCGCCGCAGCAGCTGCTCAGGGCGCACGGGTGTGGGCACCCTATGATCCTGTTTTCGCAGATAAACTTCTGCAGTCTGCCAAGACTGCGTACCGAGCAGCCAAAAATCATCCCGCGATCTACGCCCCTGGTGCTGATGGCTCTGAAGGTGGGGGAGCGTACAGTGATGGCAACGTAGAAGACGAATTTTACTGGGCAGCCGCAGAGCTCTACCTCACCACCGGAGCCAGAAAATACAAAAGGGATCTTAGAGCATCTGCTTTGTATGATGCGGATGTTTTCTCCGATGGTGGCTTTGGGTGGAACAGCCTCGCCCCTATCGCTCGGATGAATCTTGCCACCGTTCCCAACGATCTTCGCGACCGCGCCAGGATCCGCACTTCGGTAAGAGCCGCCGCGAAGAAATATCTGAGTATTCAGTATGAACAGCCCTTTGGACAGCCTTACAGCGGCTCTAATGGGGAGTACATATGGGGTTCTAACAGCCAGCTTCTCAACATCATGATGGTCATGAGTGTCGCCTATGACATCAGCGGAAAACGCAAGTTCCGAAATAGTGTGCTGGAAGGTATGGACTATATTTTTGGACGAAACGCCTTGGGATGGTCATACGTGACTGGTTACGGCGAGTCCGGCTATACTTCTGAGAACCAGCATAGTCGGTGGTGGGCGAACCAACTGGACCCCGCGCTACCTAATCCTCCTCCAGGTACTATTGCCGGGGGACCTAATTCAGGATCTGCCAGCTGGGACCCCGTCGCTCGGGCACTCTTTGAGCGGAATGGTTGCTTTCCTCAGACCTGTTATGTTGATGACATCGGCTCGTGGGCAACCAACGAGCTGACCATCAACTGGAATGCACCAATGGCGTGGGTCGCGTCCTTCCTCGCGGATCAGGCTGCCTATGGCAAAGAGAAACCCTACGGATCGTGTAAAGTTAGTTACCGTGTGAACGATCGGTGGCGTAAAGGCCCCAACACCCAAGTTGTCCTCACTAATACTGGTTCAAAGACTATCAAGGGTTGGGAGTTAACGTGGCCAGCAACCGGAAATACCTCAGTTGTTCGCAAATGGGCCGGGCGTGTTACCCAGGATGGCCCCTTAGTCACAGTGAAGAATGAACCCTGGAACAAAAAACTTAAACCCGGTCGGTCGGTCACCGTCAGATTGTCCACTACTCCAGGCGCTTTACACTCACCAACACCCACGATGTTTAGGCTGAATGGTAAGGCCTGCCGAGTGAAGTAACTCAACGAAACAGTGCCCTCCCTTGGCTATGGAGGCCGAGGGGGGCATAGCCCCCTGGAGAAGCGGGAACTTGGGTTCAAACCAAGTGATTTCTGCTGTACCGACAAGAACTAGGGCGATTGTCTTTTAAACGCCGTCGTATTTTTGGTTAACTACCCAGACGTGGCCAAAAGTAATCCTCACCCAAGTTATCCAAAAGCCAATTCTCTGATTCAGAACGTCATCCAACCCAATATCAAAGATTTGGGTGCACTCACCGTAAGACGGTCGCTACCTCAACCAACGGTACGTGCAGTAGGACCATTCGTCTTTTTTGATGAGATTGGCCCCGCGCTGCTTTCAAAGACAGAGAACGTAGATGTTCGACCACATCCTCATATCAACCTCGCCACAATCACCTATCTATTTGATGGCGATCTTCATCACCGAGACAGTCTTGGTACTTCTCGAATCATCAGTCCCGGTGCTGTCAATCTCATGGTTGCAGGTCATGGTATTGTACACTCGGAGCGCACACCGGCAAAGCTACGGAATGTATCCAAGAGTCTTCATGGGCTTCAGTTATGGATAGCTCTAGCTGATGCTTATGAAGAAGTTGAACCGGCTTTTTTTCATTACCCATCCACATCCATACCGCAGTGGACAAAAGATGGTACGGAGCTACGACTATTGATGGGGAGTATTGGTGAGTATTCATCACCAGTGCGTACCTACTCCCCCACACTCTATGCAGTGGGTCGATCGCAAGAAGGTTCTTCCCTAGAACTTCCCATAGCCCAGGAGCGAGCCATATATATCATCAGCGGTTCATTGACTATCAGCGAGGCAATATATAGGCGGGGGATGATGATCGTTTTGTGCCCTGATACATCTATATCGGCGGTGTGTTGTGAAGGACCATGCGTCTGGGTTATCATTGGTGGAGACTCTGTTGGACCACGACATCTATTCTGGAACTTTGTTTCAAGTCGCCATGATAGGATTGAACAAGCCAAAAACTTATGGCGAAACGATGGTTTCCCAAAGATTACTGGCGACGATCAAGAACGCATACCGCTTCCTATCTGACAGGATATTCGCATACAGCAGACATGACTTGGCTTCTAAGCGTGGGCTATGCTCCGCTTCGCGGCCACTTGTTAATTCTTATAAAATATCAATTCAAGGGGAATTTGCTGTAAAACACAGCTGCTGACGACCTCCTGTGGGTCACCCATCCAAATTGGGTGCAGCTACGTTACAATCTCAAGCCCTAAATGGAGTTGGCGAACGTCCTGTTGATCTATCTTAACTTTATCTGAAGTAATCAGGAGCTCTGACCAACCTTGCCGTCCATGGGTTTTAGCATTGACTCGTCGAACCACGTTGAGCTTTTTTATCGTATAGCCATGATAGAGTTGTCGTACGAGTGAAGTGTCCGCATTGCTAAGCATGACCGTGCATCCTCGCTCACTCAATTCTCTAAAGATTTTGGCCAGCCGCAACTGATCAAACTCATCGAACCCATTTGCTTGATATCGGCGGAACGTTTTATTCTTCCGGTCATCAGTATCAGCATATGGAGGATCGAGATAGACAATGTCCCTGTCTCCCGCGTCGCTAAGTACTTCTGTAAAGTCGCCTGATACCAGCGTAATATCTCGTTGTAGTCTCTCGCTCGCCCACTTCAATGTCTCCACATCCACAAAGTTTGCGTGAGCAATCCGACCGTAGGGCACATTAAAATGGCCTTGACGGTTTACGCGGTATAAGCCATTAAAACAGGTTTTATTGAGAAAGATAGTCCTTGCGGCGCGCTCCACAGGCGGGAGGTCATCAGGGGTTTGCGCCCGTACACGAATAAAGTGTTCGTAGGTGTTTTCATGGGAGCGAAGAGCAGCAATAAGCTCAGCGACATGGCTTCGGAGGACACGATAGCAATTAATAAGTTCTTCATTGGTATCCGCGAGCGTAGCTTTCTCGGGAGCCAGAGCAAAAAACATAGCGCCCGACCCAACCATGGGCTCAAAATACCGACGATAGGTGACCGGAATGTTGCTCAACAGGTGAGGGAGTACCTGCCCCTTACCACCAGCCCACTTAACGAAAGAGCGAGGCCGCCGGGTCTGTCTTTTAGGCACCTGAACCGTCGGTGAGCTTTTGTTGGTAGCGGTTCGGCCGCGCCTATCGATAAGCCCAACTGGCCCATCTTGCTTATACCGACGAATCCACCGGGAAATGGTGCTTGCAAGGAAGTCCGGTGCGAGGACCCGAACCGATGCTGTTATAGTCTCTCCCTTCTCCACGCGAGCGAGGACCTTCTTAATAATCGCTATTCGACGTTCTGCCTCATGCAACCGCATGTGCCAGGCTTGCTGTCCTAAGTTTGCCCGCAACGCCCGTAACTTAGGATCCAGGTCTACTTCGCTTAGGAGCATAGCGGATGCACCCTCTTCGGACATGCTCTTCATATAGGTAATTTCTATAACTTATGCAACCATCAACAGGGTCACCGTATTTACATCGAGGCCCGCGAGTGGCTTACTAGGTCTATGGCTAAGACGAAGAAAGCGAACCCAGGCGATGTCCTGGGGGCCAATAAAGAAGGAAAGGGAATAACCCACGCTTTCTACGAGGAACCACCGGTTGCTCAGTCCGCACTACCGAAAAAGGTTTATAGAAAAGCGCTCTCAAACCTACACATTGAGCTCGCTAAGCTTCAATCCTGGGTGAAGGCTACAGAGCAGAAGGTCGTCGTTATATTTGAAGGACGAGATGCTGCTGGCAAAGGTGGAGTCATCAAACGCATCACCGCGCCTCTCAACCCGCGGGTAGCCAAGGTTGTTGCCCTAGCAGCTCCTACCGCTCGAGAACAAAGCCAATGGTACTTCCAGCGATATGTGGCGCATTTACCCGCTGCAGGGGAAATTGTGCTCTTCGATAGGTCCTGGTACAACCGCGCAGGCGTCGAACGGGTAATGGGGTTTTCGAATGATGAACAAGTTGACGAGTTCTTTTTGGCGGTCCCCCAATTCGAGCGTATGTTGGTTCGGGCTGGGGTTAGACTGGTCAAATACTGGTTCTCGGTCAGTCCAGACATACAAGAGCAACGGTTTATGGATCGCATCGAACACCCCGTGAAACGATGGAAAATCAGCCCCATGGACCTAGCTTCGCGAACTAGGTGGGATGACTACTCCCGTGCCAAAGACGAAATGTTTGCCTACACTAACATTCAAGAAGCCCCTTGGTATGTGGTCGAAGCGGACGATAAAAAACGGGCTCGTCTCAATTGCATCAGCCACTTATTATCGTTACTTCCCTACGAAAGTCATATACGACAGAAGATGAAGCTGCCCAATCGACCAAAGAAGTCCACATATGTTCGTCCGCCCTATGTTGAACAGCATATAGTTCCGCGACGGTGGTAACACCGGTTAGATCAGAAGCCGATGAGTTCGAAACTCACCTCCTGCAGCATCGCTCGGCTTCGCCGTACTTCGTGGATAATTTAGGGCGTTTCATTAACCTCTGGACCGCGTTCTGACTTGTTTCCCACAAGAGTGAGGGAGTCGGTGGCTATGCTGCCCTTTCGAGTCCTTCGGTCCGGTACATTCGGTACCCTCCCTCCGGGACCGACCCCTGACACCTGCCGGACATGGCGTCATCTCCACAGCCAGAGATTAAAGACACGCCCGAGCAACCATCGGATAGCTTTCGAGACTCGTTTCTGTGAGTTTAATTCTAGACACCTACAAACGTTGATATAATCTTGAAAAGCTGCTGACGAGAAATAGGTTTAGTAGCGTATTCGTCCATCCCCATCGCCAAATACTTCTCACGATCGTCACCGATAACCTCAGCAGTCAAAGCGACCACCGGGACTGTATGCCAAGATTCCTCGCTTGAGCGAATCCGCTTGATGGTCTCGTTTCCATCCATCACTGGCATTTGAATATCAAGCAGCACCAGATCTATTTGATGCTTTCCAAGTATATCCAAGGCCTCCTGACCATTTTCTGCTTCGATCGAGGTAGCTTCAAGCGAAGCTAATATGGCACATGCCACTTTACGATTAACAATGTTGTCATCTACCACCAGGACATGGAGGCCACACGGCCTAGTCACCGCCAGCCGTCCTGCTTCTTCAGCATCGCGAGAAGGTAAGTTCTGGCATGGGTTTGCCATGAAGGTAAACGAGTACTTCGAACCTTCACCCACGGTACTTTCCGCAGACGCCTGCCCCCCCATAAGCTCTGCTAATTTACGAGCGATGGTTATCCCAAGCCCAGTCCCACCAAACCAGTGAACTACTGCTTGCCCTCCTTTTCCATAGTCTTGGAAAAGTTCTCTGAGGACTTCCGGGGCGATACCAACCCCAGTATCTATAACTTCCACTCGTACGATTGATTGTCCCTCAACCTCAGTATCTAAGCCGACATTAACTTTGACCTCACCTTCTTCAGTAAGTTGCAGGGCATGAGATAAACAGTTAGACACGCACTGCTTCACACGACTCACATCAAAAAGCAATACTTCTGGTAGTGCAGCAGCAACATTGAGGGTAAGAGTCAACCCCTTCTTCTCCGCATGTGGCCGGAAGTGGTTGACGACCGAATGAAATACATCCTCAATCTTCGCCGAAGAGGGACTCAGTTGAACCTGACCAGCATCGATCCTCGACAGGTCAAGAAGATCATTCATGACATTCATCAACATCCAACCAGAGTTGATGATTGTATCCAGTTGATCCTGCTGCTCCACTGATAGCGGCGTATTCCGCAGAGCCTGCGCCATCCCTAGAACCCCATTCATCGGCGTTCGAACCTCGTGGCTCATGTTGGCAATAAATGCAGACTTAGCCAAACTCATCTCTTCAGCGAGTTGGTGAGCCTCCACCAGAGCCTGTGTACGCTCCTCCACCTTCTTCTCTAAATCGCTAACAAACCCCGTAATTTGTTGGGCCATATCTCTGTATGCACGTGCTAATGCACCAAGCTCATCGTTTCTGTGCGTATGAGGAATATCCGTGGACCATTGAGTACCATCGAATTGGTTGATCACGTGTTGGATGTCCGTCAACGGACCAAGCACAGCCCTCAGAGAAAATAAAATTACGGCAGACAGGATGAGTGCAACGAACCCCGATACTAGGGTGTCAGATATGATGATCTGCCTAAGTTCCTGGAGAATGTGTTCACCAGAAAAACCGACGGTCAACTGACCCATTTTGGTTCCTTGCGGGGAAAGAATGCTGGTTGCCTCCGTGTGCGTCGCTAGCGCCTCATCTCCCAAGTCTAAGCGGTAACCACCGGAAGGCTCAACGACAGATACGAAAACCACCGCGGGATGATCGAACAACGCTGCTGCGGTATCGCCGACGATGGGTTCTTCAAAGTCGTATAAAGGAAGGGACATTGAATGAGCGGTTGTGCTGACCAGGTAAGCTCTTTGTGATGCAAACGTGTCCTGAAGTGCTGCATAGCGTACCGTGACGTTCCAGATGGTATCTACGACAAAAACTGCAAGCGTACATACTATGGCAATAAGCAGAAGTCGGGTACCAAACTTCATGCGGCGTTTCATTGGACACCCAAGGCAAGTCTTCTCTCGTGTGGTAGGCGACTGTTGAGTACCGTACCACCCTCGGCCTTTGTACGTATCGGGAGTTACCGTAAACAGTTGAGGTCTGAAATACAGCCAGCAAAGAATAAACGAGGCGGGGCGAACCTACATTAGGGCGTGTCTTTAAACTCGGGCTACGAATATGACGCCGTAGCCCGAGGGTGTGAGGGATCGGCCCTAAGCAAAGTGCCCCACATAGGCTCTTGATGTGCTTCACGCGCCAGCTCCTCGGCTTATGAACAAAGCGGTGAGCGAGACGTCGAGAGCCAAACCTTCCCACTAACCGCCTTCACCCCGTTCCAAGCCAGCGAAACTCTTTGGTTCCATATCCGACTAAGGGATTGTGCTCGGTGAAGGAATTGCATTTATGATCCAACGGATCAGGTTGGGACGTAGAGAATGTCTCAAGAAGATATGTGAACATCTCGCGGGTGCGGCGTTCCTGCTTCTGCGCGGGGGCTATGCCCCGCTGCGCGACCCCTTGGTGATACTTACAGAATCAATTCAAGCGGTCTTTGCGGTAGCACCCGGAAGTTATACGCCTGAGCCAGCACACCAAACCCACTTGGGGACACAAAAAAAGCCCCTGAAACCGAGGGGTGGTTTCAGGGGCAAGCAAAAAGGCGTGGCGACGACCTACTCTCCCAC
>JAHQVK010000116.1 GCA_019634385.1 Myxococcales bacterium
GCAGGCATATCTAGGCCGGTCTTTCCCTGAAACGTCCTGAACACTAGCAGCCTGTTGATCTAGCACTGCAGGCATCTATCGGCCGGTCTTTCCGTGAAACATCCTGACCACAAGAAGCCTCTCCTCGGTCGCGTACCGCCACGTACGCTCGCCTCGTCGTCAGAACTTTTCACGAAAAAGCCTGGCTCGATAGCTACACACTGGGCTAAATCAACAGGCTGTTAAAGCACGGCGAGAGCTCTGAGGATACTTATCGATATTGTTGGTGCAGCGGCGATACTTCAGCATAAACCGCTTGGGCTAAGTCTGAACCAAACAAAAAATTATGTTCTCAATCTCGTGAGTTTTGGAGCCTGAGTAACTGGCTGAAATCTGTTGGACTTGTGTATTTCCATTATTTGATGCCAAATATTTCTGACTTGATCTGGCTTAGATAGTATCAATGATCTAGATGAACACATCAAAGACCACTTGAATTGATTCTGTAAGAATCAACAAGGGGTCGCGCAGCGGGGCATTGACCGGTGTAGAAGCATGAACTTGGGTTCAACCTAAGTGAATCTGCTGTATGCATGGTGTCAGTTGACACAACTGATCAAAGACAGACGAAAACCATGAGCTGATGGTCAGGGCTCGCCTGATACTTTGCTGATTGTGTACCATTGTATCTTCCGACTGATGTACATGAGACTGGCGAGCAAGATGAACACCAAAAATGAACCTAACAACAACGCGTAATCTTCTAGTTGTACGAGCGTGTACTGAAAGATATAAGATATGGCGGTGCCCAACAAAACCCCCCAGGCAAAGATGGGTCGTTGGTACGTCCAAAGAGCATAGACGCCAGTGAGAAGCGTTGTCGCCAGCCCGGCGAATAGATACGCAAGCTCCACCGGGATATGTTCGACCAAAGAGAGAAGTAAGAGATAGAAAACGATTTGGGCGAGACCAACGAGTATATATTGTGCCGGATGAACCTTGGTTGTGGAGATTGTCTCTAACATCCAAAAAGCAGCCAGAACTATGACAACAAAAAGGAGAGCGTACTTCAGTGAGCGGCCTACTTGGGCATAAGCATCAACGGGGTTGCTCAAGCTGACACCAAAAAAACCGACATAGTCCGGAGAGTCGGTCCACACGTTTGGCATCATCCGGGCGTATTCGGAGATCAACCACGTAGCCTGAAAGCCATCTTCGGAAATTTCTCGCTCGGATGGACTGTGTGAGCCGCTAAAATTGGGGTGCGGCCAGTCGGAACTCATGGTGACTTTCGTTGTTTCTCCGGCGGCGTTGAACATCATATCCTCCACCCCCTGAACAACCAATTCTCCTTCCAGGAACACTGGCTCTGTGGGCATATTGGTCCATTTGGTGGCAGCTCCTAGGTTATCACTGTATGAGTGCCATGAGCCGGTCTTCTTGGAACGAGTAACAAAATCAACACTCTTGTCACCGTTAACTACGGAGAGTTTTGTGAGCCCGCGGAGATCCGTTATCCCGATGATCCACTGAGCTCGGTTCCAAAGGACTTCAGCTCCTTCGACGAGTTGAGGTAGTTCAAAAGGTCCAAATTGGGCGGTGAATTCAATCACACTCTTTTGTATAGAAACTTGGTAGATAGCCTTATGTAACTCACTTGTACTTTGTTTGACTATCAATGATAATTTTTGGGCAGAGATGGTGAGGTATTTTGTGACCTTTTGAACGCGCTCGACCGACTGTCCATTCTCGGTGACGAAGTCCTCTACGCGCGGATACGTGTAGGGGACTTCGAGGTACGGGCCCAACATAGTTTGCGCTTCACCGGTTTGTGTTGCTACTTGCGACCTGACCTGGATGTAGCGCCCTTCTCGTTCCGATTGCAATAAACCAACAAAGAAAAGAGGTATTCCTAAAAGGAGGCCAATTATACCTATAATGATAAGTTTCATTCCCGATGATTGTTGAGCAGCCACCAATGAAGTTTGTCATAAACTTAGGTCCGGGGGCTGTTGTCCAGCTCACAAGTATCGCAGAAACTTTATCAGTGCGTAATTCCAACAATGGAGGAAGCTCACCAACCGGCCTTTCCTATAGCCTATTACTGCAGAAATCCCTTGGGTTGAACCCAAGTTCCAGCTTCTCCTTGGGGCTATGCCCGCTGCCCCCCCCTTGTTGATTCTTACAGTCAGATCCCCAGCCGGAGTGTAAAAGACACGTCGCCCTAGGCTTGAGCTACGTACCGGGCTGCTTCGGCTGCTAGTCGCCCAAACGAGGGGGAGCTTGCCGGTGGAGACTCGGGGAGTTGAGCAAATCGATCTTTGTTTTGAGCGAACCTACTGGTGTAGGATACATGAAGCTCATGGCGAGTGCCGATCAACAGAAAATAATAGGGCAAGGTAAGTTGCCACGGGTGGCACGAGATGGTGGTCGGTACACCACCTAGAGAAATGGGCTCTCGCCCCACCGGGAGACTGCTGACCAAAACATCTACCTGTCGACGGTAGTAATTTACGAGCTGAGCAAATAGTCGGTTGGGGAGTCGACTCAGCGCATAAGCTTGAGCTGCAGATCTACCCCAATTGAGAAGCTGGCTGCGGGTTTGTCGAGTAAGTTGCTCAGTGAGGCCCGGCAGATGGTCTCTTCGAACCTTGCACAGGAAGATTCCGTACTTGTTTCGGCCTTGTAAGAATGGAAAGTAGGCGGTGAGTCCAACATTGAGCTGCTCGCGATGCGGATGCCTATAGAAGACCTCCTGAATGGTTAGAGCGCTGGTTAAGATGTTGAAGGTACATCCTATTGACGTTTTGATCTCCCTGATGTGGGCTGCGCTCCAACAAGAGAATCCGCGGGTGAGTGTCGTCTTGGCGGGGAGTTCTTGCTTCAATTGGCTGCGCCAAGCCAGTCGTTGGGCGACTGAAGGAAGAGCCAGAAGTTCAGGCACTAACGGGGGAGGTGGCGGAACGGATCGATAGGGAATGAGGGGAGGATTGGGGTCAAATAGGGGGCGAACGGCATTCCACATACCTACCCCATCAGATTGCAAATGGTTCCAAACTAACCGAATGCCCGCTGGGTCATCAAGGTCGATGTAGGCCCCTTGACGAGGTTCAAGAAGATCCTTGAGCTTTATGGTTGGATGGCGTTCGATATGAAGGCGGCTTTTCTTGAACCTAACTTCTTCTCGGTAAAAAGCGGCGTCGGCCTCACCGAGGTGGAGGCGGTGCTCAAGTCGATCGAGAAAGTGTCGGACAAGACTAGGCTTATCCTTAGGTGCGCACCGGATTCGGAGATCCATATTGGATCCTTGCCAGTCTTTTTGGCCGTATAGGGTCATGTACCGGTCCTCGGTGCTGTTTAGGCGCTTTTTGAAATAGTCGTGAGCAATGAGGCCGGTACCAGTCAGCATGGCGATGGAGGGCACTACGACGGGATCGGGCATACCCAAATTTTTTGCATAGACTAGGCCCAAAGATAGGAGGCCATAAATACACGGAAACTACGGCTTGGTGCGAAACGTAGTTCGCAACCCTGCGCAACGTGCGTAGCACCAGCACGGACGGAGCCGACCTAGGCAAGGAGTCCTACTGTCTGGAGACTGGTGGTCAATCGGGAGATAACACTACCCACAGACGGCACAAAGGGCTGGCTCAGCAGCTGGTGATATAGCTCTGCGTAGCGAAGACAAAGGCGGACTCGGATATCTTCAGTGAGGAGGGGAGGCGGACCGTCTCCCGTAAATCCGCAAGTTTCGGAGAGCCATTGTCTGAGATTTTCTTTGTCCAACATGCGTTGGGGGTGTTGAGCCGCAAGCCGTGTCTCATACTCGCTAGCAACCCAGTACCGGGAGGAATCTGGTGTGTGCACCTCGTCGATGAGGGTGAGCTGTCCCTCCGTGTTGAGACCTAGCTCATATTTGGTGTCGACCAGTATCAGCCCTCGAGCCTGAGCGAGTGCCTGACCACGAGCAAAGAGGGCAATGGCGGTGGCCTCTGCCTGATCAAAAGCCTCGCCGGTCATGATGTTAGATTCGATGAGTTCTCGACGTGATGTGGGACGATCGTGTTGGCCGTTCTCCGCTTTTGTGAAGGGGGTTAGAACTGGGAACGGAAGGGCTTCGTCTTTCTTGATATGCTTGGGAAATTGCATATCGTACGCTTTTTCAGCGGTTTTAGCTTGAATATCACGCCATAAGGAACCGGTCACATAGGCTCTCACGACCCATTCGACCGGATAGGCGGTGCACTTTTGCATGACAAAGACATTTGGGTCTGGGCGACTCAGAACGGCGTTCGGTATAATATCTTGAGTGGAGTCAAATCCAGCTTGGGCAAGGGCGTTAAGCATCTCGCCCTTAAAGGGGATAGTACCTAATACGCGGTCGAAAGCACTGACCCGGTCGGTGGTTATGATGACGAGTTGCTCACCCCGTTCGTATACGTCCCGGACCTTACCTTGATAGTAGCGCCCGAGGGCTGGGATTTGGGCCTGCGCTAGCGTGTGCGGAAACTGCGCTTTGATGATCTCCGGAGTCATGAGGTCGAACTCTGCCTCTTGCGTTGTGTCTAGGCAGAGGTCAACCCACAACAGCCTACCGGGCTTTGGCACCAAACATTCTTTACATCGCTTGCCACGAGCGGTTCAGCCATGATTCGAACCAGCGACCATCGCTTGCGCGCTGTATACTGACCGGAGACGACGAAAGTGAGCAAATTGGGGAGTTCTGAGCAACAGTCAACGTCGAAAAAGTCATCAGCGACGGTGGTACCAACCGGGGAGTCGGAAGAAGGCACTCGAGCCCAATCTTCATCCAAAAGACGACGACCTCGTCGTTCAGGTGAAAACGTAGAAGAACCAGAGGTGAGCACTAAGTTGTCTGCCCCTACGCTCGAGAAGGAGATCTCGGCACCGAAGTCGGAGGATGCAAAGCCTGTGAGCAAGCCAGAAGGCTTTCACACAACCGGGCATAAAAAAACCAAGGCCAAGGCCTCAGCCCCAAAGGAAGAGCCAACGGAGGGAAGACCAACGGACGAACCGATGGACGAGAAAGCTCGTCGTCGCGCGGAACTTGAGAGCTTTCTCGGCCCCACGGTTCGAGCTCCAGTGGAAATCCCCCTGAGCTATACGCCCAATGATCGCTCGATTCATCCGCTTCTTCATATTGAGGTCCAACAGCTTGACTATGCAGGACCACTGGATTTGCTCCTATATTTGATTCGGAGGCATGATCTTGATGTCCTTGATATTCCCATCGCCTTCATTGTGGAGAAGTACCTTGCGATGCTGGAAGCACTGGAAGCACTGGAGATCGATCTAGCCGCAGAGTTTTTAGTACTGGCTGCTGAGCTTACGCACATCAAGAGCAAGATGTTGTTGCCTGCAGAGAAAGGGGTGCCGGTTGAAGATACGGCAGAAGAAGAGGACGAAGGAGATCCACGGGCTGAATTAGTTCGACGTCTTCTTGAGTATCAGAAATATCGAGACGCTGCGGCGCAACTATCTACACGAGAACAGCTTGGGCGCGATGTGTTTCCACGAATCCCGCCTGCGATGGAAAAGGCGGAAGATGTTGACCCTGGCCTTAAGCAAGTCAGTGTCTTTCGCTTGGTGGAGCTGATGGCAAAACTTCTCAAAGACGTGCCGACCCACCACGAAATATCATACGAACACTATAGTATCGGGGAGCGGATTCAGTACGTGAGCGCTTTTGGCGAAGTGCATGAAGGGCGTTTCACAGTAGTTAGTTTGATGCAAGAAATACGAAGCCGTCATGAGTTGGTGGTGACGTTCATTGCCCTTCTTGAAATGGCGAAGATGGGGTTTGCTCGCATCTTCTCGGAGGTCTTTCACCAACGGCACGATCGACTTCTTGGCGAACGCGGAGCTTCAAAGAGCTTGGATCTGGATTTGCCCTCGGAGCTTCTGGAGGCAGACTCTCCATCGCCCATACCCGATGAACAACCGGGAGAGGGAGTAGATACATCATCCACTCCGGACTCACCCACGGAGACAACCTCCGACTCACCCACGGAGACAACCTCCGACTCACCCACGGAGACAACCTCCGACTCACCCACAGAGATAACCTCCGACTCACCCACGGAGATAACCTCCGACTCACCCACAGAGATAACCTCCGACTCACCCACAGGGATAACCTCCGACTCACCCACAGAGATAACCTCTGAAGCGCTGATGGCAGAAACGGAGGGGGATAGCGCAAGCACTAATAACGCCCGCGCTGAAGATCGGCACGATGAGCTGTCAGCGGCAAAGCGTGAAGCTGAAGCTTTGGCCGCAATGGCTGCAGAGGCCGGTTCGGCTGAGAGCTTGGGTGCTCAAGCCATTGACTATCCCTCTGGTACATCTCAACCGGAAAAGGTGGAGAGGGAGAACCTGGAGCCGTTGCCAGAGATCTGGGTGGAACTTACCGACAGACGTTTCCAGGGAGACTTGGTGGATGATTATCGATAATCGTAGCTAGCAGCCGGTTGATCTAACCCTGCACGCATCTATCGGCCTTTCTTTCCGTGAAAGGCCCTGACCACAAGAAGTCTCTCCTCGGTCACGTACCGCGTGGTACGCTCGACTCGTCGTCAGAGCGTATCACGAAAAGCCCGCCTCGATAGCTACACACATGGCTAAATCAACCGGCCGCTAGGTGTTGCTTTGGCACGGAAAACATTGATCAAGTCTCGGATATTGAGTCAGGGAAAGAGCTATCATTTCCAGCTATTATTGTAGATCTAATTATGTGGTTACAACCCAGACCACTTGTGTTCTCCAGCGATTGCCAAGTGGTCTTTGGCCGGCAAAGCGGGTCGTAGTTTTTTATGGTTTAATATTCACTCGCGCGGGTATACCAGCGAGGGCCCTAATGGTGTTAAGTCGCTTGATAGAGTTTGTAGCAGAATGCTTAGCTGCTAGTTGATCTGGCTAAGCCATCATCGTTCGGACGCTCTTTTCCGTGAAATATCTCGACTGTCTCAGCCTAGTATCGGTGCGATAAGGTTCGTTTGCGCCTTTTCATAGAGTCCTCTCACAAAAACGGCTCTCCTGAATTATAGACACTTGGTCCCGTCAATCGAAAGCCTCCTTTTTCAGGCATTTACGACGATAGTAGCCGTTTGCGACGATAGTAGCCGTTTGCGACAATAGCCATTTGTAATGTGCAGAGCCTTGATTGCCTTTCCTGTGCTACCGGTTCTCGCAGTATTTATGGAGGTAGGTGTATACCATGCTGGTGTTTGGGCTTTAGGTTGGGCAACATCTCGACTCTACGCATAGCAAGACGGCATCAGATGGCGCGGCTGCTCAGCGAGCTTACTGGGAGTCGAAGACCGTCCAGCGCACGTTTCGCATGTAGGGTATAAATAATAATAAGGCTATATAATTGAGATATTTAGGAATTTTTCTTTGTGCTGCATTAGGCATTGGTGCCGGTAGTCCCGATAAGGCGGACAAGCGCTCATCCCATGGTCGGCGCTCAGTTGAGGTGATGCACTCCCACCGTCATAAGCTATCGAAGCGACGACGCTCAAGGGATCGTAAGTCGTGCGGTTCTAAAGTATACAGTTTACTCTCCGATGGAACTTTTGAGAGGGGTTTAAGTGCTTTCCAGGTATACTATCACGAGGGTGTTGGGGGAGCAGCGGAAGTCAACGGTGATCTAAGCGTTAGAATTGATGACAAGTCATCTGAACGCTATAAGGTACAACTACTTCATAATATAAGCATAAATGAAGGTGAAACCTATTCTTTGTGTTATGATGCAAAAGCATCTTCACGAAGAAAAATGATGGTAGATATTGACTCTGGCCCCACAGCCTACGCTAGTTTGTCGGGTCAGCAGTTCATTAAGCGTATTGGCCGTCGGTATAAACATATCAAGTTCACTTTTACAGCCCAACAAACGGATCCCGACGCCAGGGTGGCTTTTAATCTGGGGCTTGAAGATGCTGATGTTCATTTGGATAATATCGGACTTTATCCGGGTAAAAAGTGTGGCACGCCAACTCCGGAGCCGCCGGACCCGGACCTGGAACCAGACCCCTACGAGCCTGGTCAAGGTGATCCTAACTTCCATATATATTTAGCTTTCGGGCAATCAAATATGGAAGGAACCGGGGTGTATACTCCGGAAGATAATCTTAATAATCCGCGGGCACAGGTCTTTCATAACTTTGGCTGCGCTAATCTGGGGCGTGACTATGGGGTATGGTATTCTGCGGAGCCTCCTTATTTTGGTTGTTGGGGTGGATATGGCGTTGCGGACGGATTTGTAGAAGCGTTGCTGGATCAGAGTCCCTCTACAGTGACCATAGGGCTGGTCCCAGCCGCGATCGGTGGAAGCGATATTGCGTTGTGGGAGAAAGGGGCGCCTATTGGACGAGGGAATATTGGTACGGAGAAGATTCCACCACAATTCGCTGGTGGATACGACTGGTTGCTCGATTTAGCCAGAAAGGCCACTGAAACTGGGGTTATTAAGGGCATCATTTTCCATCAGGGCGAGACGAATACCGCTAATCCCCAATGGAAGTATCAAGTGCAGCAGATAGTGAGCGATCTTAAAGCGGACCTACATTTGGGATCTATACCGTTTCTGGCGGGGGAACTCTTGCATGTCTCTGAGGGGGGGTGTTGCGGCATTCATAACCCAGAGATAAATCAGCTACCGGATCTTATTCCGAATGCACATGTGATCTCAGCGGGGGGGCTCGAAGGGGCTGATGTTGCTCACTTTACCCGAGAATCGTACAAAGCCTTTGGTGTTCGCTATGCGGAGACAATGGCGAAGCTAGTCTATCCCCCAAGCCCCTCCGAATTGTTGTCGGTATGTGGTGCGCCAACAGATGATCCGAACGCACCCAGTTTCACCAAGGATTTTCGATTGACCGGGCGGTTTGGTGCTTCTAACGATAGGGTATGCTACACTTGGCCTGGCTCGTCGATGGCTTTCCGTTTTTCGGGTACATCTGCGAGCCTGGAGCTGCAGAACGATGCTCGACTTCGGTTTCAGGTTGAAGTTGATGGTAACCGGAACGATTTGTGGGTTGAACCGGGGCTGCAGTCTTATATCTTAGCTTCGGATCTTGAAGATGGCGTTCACACCGTTAAACTGACCCGCCTTACGGAGTCTTTTACGGCGGTTTCTAGCCTGGTTGCAGCGCCGAGTGTGCAGGGTGAGCTTTTGGCACCTCCGCCTGCTCCCGAACGTACTTTGCTATTTCTAGGTGACTCCATCACGGCTGGTTATGGTGTAGAAGGTGCGGATCAAACATGTTCCTATGCCCATGAAACAAGTCACCCTCTCAAAGCCTACGCTGGTTTGACAGCGGAGGCACTAGGCGCAGACGCTCATCTTATTGCATGGTCTGGTATTGGCTTGTGGCGTTCGTACGGCGAAGAAACGCCGGTGAGTCCAACGATGCAGGTTCGGCAGGGCTTGACCCTGGCGAATGAGACTCAAGCCATTTGGGATGCTGCCCGGTTTCAACCAGAGGCGGTGATCGTTAATCTGGGCACGAACGATTTTTGGAATGGAGATGGGGGACAGTATGAACAAGCTTTAGCGGGCTTCTTAGCTCAGCTGATGGTCGATTATCCAACCGGCCCTATCTATCTCGTTATCAGCCCCATGCTTTCTGGTGCAGTGAGGGAGGGGCAAGCAAGTATCCTCCGCGCTCGGGAGGGGGGACGAATTAAGGTGTTAGATTTAGGTCTGAATTTAGCTAGCAATGGTTTTGGCTGTGATTATCATCCTAACATTGTCACCCAGCAGCAGATGGCGGATAGGTTGATAGAAGTACTCAAGCAAGATTTAGGTTGGTAGCACCGCTTAGACGAATCTAACTACACCGGTCTATGCAGCAATGACCCCGTTGGTGATTCTATAAGATCCACCAACGGGGCGTAGCCGCGCGTAGAGGCAGGTACTTGGGTTCAACCCAAGTACCTGCTGCTGTGGGTAGCTTTTTCATCTTCACGCTTCGACGCAGCGACCAGTGGTTCTTGGACCATTGGTCTTACATTTGGCCCACGTGCTGACACAGCCTAGCTGGTCGCCTTCAGGAGATTAAAGGCCGCGTTCAGGTCCCGATCATGCTCTGTTCGACATGAGGGCACGTCCATGTGCGGTCATTAAGGGTGAGGCCTCATGCGAGTGTCCGTATGAAGAACAGGCTTTAGAATACGGGAAAAACCGGTCAACGGTATATATATGTCCGCCGCGTTCCTCGACCTTATAGGTGAGTTGCCGCTTGAACTCATACCTGCCACGTTTGCGATGGGCACGAGATAGCTTACAATTATTCAGCATACAGCAGAAAGAACTTGAGTTCCTACCCAAGTTCTTTCTGCTGTAAGAAGGCCAAGCCGGTCGAGATGCTCTAATAAAAGACTATCAGGAGGGTAGTGGCTCGGCTAGATAGCTCTGATAACCCTAGCCACGAGCTCGAGCATATCTCTATGTTTTCGATGAAAACTGTTGACCATACATATGTAATAAGGCTGAACATTTTGGTGCGGATGGTCCGAACCTCGAAGACCATCTTTCACTTCAGCATTGTCTTGCTATGGACGGGAGTGCTTTAATCGTCTCATCTGCATGGTAAAGCTTGCTTTTATGACGTCTTTTAGTATCAGGAATATAATTCCAGGGTAAATATCGAAATCAAGACGCCCATCGTATCGGCCTTGCCATCTTTGGTTCCTTTGGATTATCACTCGCTCCCGTTGGGGTGAGTCCAATTCTACAAGTAGTGAGGGTCAGCCGCAACTCA
>JAHQVK010000117.1 GCA_019634385.1 Myxococcales bacterium
ATATGTTCTCAGTGCTTATGCCAGTGATTCGAGAAATGATATTCTGTACCATTCGTGGTACTTGGTGGGATGCCCATATTTCTATGCGATCGCTGGTCATTTTGATGGTAGCGTTAAGTGGCTCCAGCGGAGCATGGGCCAGATAAGGGGCTCTGTACTCGAGGGTTCTGGTTGGCGTATTCTTGGTTAGTGTTTCGTCGATATGGCCTTCGTTGCGCCATTCACCATCTAAGTTTTCCTCACGGAATGAGTCGCTGAGCATATTCCAATGAGTTTCTATTTCTGGTGGATAAGGAGCAGGCCCCCAGTCGAATTGAATCGATTTGGCCGCTGAGATAGCATTCCAAGTATTATTAGCGATGACTGCGACCCCGTTACTAATCTTCAGGATGGCTTTCACCCCAGGCATATCTTTCGCTTCGGAAGCATCATAGCTATTCATGGTCCCACCTATGCGGGGATTGGTGCACACCGTCGCGTGAACCATGTCTGGCATAGATATATCGATACCGTAGATGCTAGTTCCTGTAGATTTTTCCTTGATATCAAGCCGGAGCATGTCTTTGCCCACCAGACGCCATTCGGATGGGGGGCGGAGGTCTACGTTTGTGACTGGGGAAATATTGGCAGCTACCTCAGCGAGTCTTGTATAAGGTATCACACGATTATCGGGAAGAATTACGGCACCTTTGGCGGTCCGTAGTTCGGACACTGGAATCTCAGCTTGTGCTGCAGCGGCGAGCTTCAGTGTTTCTCGAGCAACCGCACCGGCTACGCGGAGTTTATTGTACACGTCTGCGGCAGTGGTTGAGCCGCCAGTGATCTGCACCCCAAGGAGATGAACGGCTGAAGATACCACACGACGAGTAGTGTTTGATGCGAGACTACGATCACGGGCCATGAAGGGGGCTATGTTGTTCGCGACCGCGGTATTCCAATAGGCGCCAGCGGGAGGTCCCGTCTCTACCGTGAATTGATGTAGTTCAAGGTCCATTTCTTCAGCAATAAGAGCAGCTTGAAGCGACCGAGCGCCCTGACCAAGGTCCGTGTGAGGTGCAATAAGGATAACACCATTTGCATTGATTTTGACCCAAGGGTTAAAGGTTAGCTCCCCCTCATCGAGCTGGGCTTCAAGAGGGTTTTTATGGGGCCTGCTGAGAGTGTAAAGACCGAAGGCAACGCCACCAGCAATGGCCGTGGAGCCGATGATAAATGCGCGTCGATGGGTTGTTGGTTGCTTACTCATGGGGTCACCTTGAGCTTTTTTGATGCGGACTTTATGGCATCTAGGATGCGAGGATACGTACCGCATCGACACAAGTTGCCGCTCATTTCTTGTTTGATCTGCTCATCGCTGGGGTCTGGCGTTGTGGTGAGGAGTGCGGTTGCCTGCATGATCTGGCCGGACTGACAGTACCCACATTGCGCAACCTGATGCTCGATCCAAGCCTCTTGGACCGGATGCAAGGTCCCTGGACGACCAAGTCCTTCAATAGTGGTAATCTCTGCGTTTGTGACCGCGGCAGCAGGGATTTGACAAGATCGGACCGCAAGCCCGTTGAAGTGGACCGTGCAGGCTCCACACCTTGCGATGCCACAACCATACTTGGTGCCAGACAGTCCTAGCTCATCCCGAATAACCCACAGCAAGGGCATATTATCGGGTACATCTACGGTGACCGATTGGCCGTTTAGTGTAAATGATGTCATAGGCAGAAAACCATACTTTTTAGTATATTTTTGGAAAGGGGTTTGCGCTATTGATTCGGCCTTTTTTCGAGAAACGCTCAAGTACATCAAAGAGGAGCCAAAGACCGTGCCCAGCGTTGAAAGACATGTCCTAGGGCGTATGTTTCACCTCCGGACCGCGCTCTGGCTTGCTTCCCACATGTGTGAGGGTTCGGTGGCTTCGCCTCCCTTTCGGTCCCCTCGGTCCGGTACATGCAGCACCCTCCCTCCGGGGCCGACCCCTCACACCCGCCGGGGGCTACGGCGTCATCTCCGCAGCCGGAGGGTAGTGCTGGAGGTGTATGTCTACACGATGATTTTGGGCTCGACCGGCCCGAGTCAGGTTAGGGGCAACCGGACGAGAGCTGCCGTAGCCGACGGTGCGTATTCTCGAGGCTATTACGCCATGCTCGATGAGATAGCTCTTAATATTTGCTGCGCGTAGCTCAGATATACGCTGGTTATCAGCGGGGGATCCCCTTGAATCAGTATGGCCGCAAACTTTTATGGCAAGATCTGTTTGTGAGTGCAGGAGATCCAAAAGAGCCGCTAGGCTTGGCAGCATGGACCTACGAACGGCGGTTTCATGGCCTGCATACTGTACCGGTTCAGGTAAGAGAATCCGTTGGTTGACGACCTTGGCCGGGCGGATGCTGGCTCGAGCGATAAGGGTGAAGGAGTATTCCGGAGTGGCTGTAGCCCGGGTTAAGGGTATGGACTGACCGGTTCGTAGGTAGGTTGGGTGAGATACGATCACTTGCCACTCGGCTGGTGCGAGCGATATTTGGAACCGGCCATCACTGGTGGTGAAAACGGTTGAACTCATTGATGTGGGGGTGGCTTTTTGTGAGTGACCCTCGACAGGAGCGGTTGATGAGGTATGGGTGGGGATGACGTTCCACTGGAGCTGTGCGTTGGGGATCGGTTCTCCGTCCTGGTTGTAGACGTTTCCTTTGATTAGGGGGAGAGGTTCTAGGGGTATCAGCGAAAAAGACAGCTGGAGAGTTTCATTAGCTTGCAAATGGGTGCTTAGATGCTGCGACTGGTATCCTTTTTTTCGCACACTCAGCTTCACTGGGCCTGGCTTGAGATACATGGAGTGATAGATACCTGTACTGGACGTGACCGTTGGTGGTGCTGAAGAGATTTCCACGATAACATCTGCGATAGGATGGTTGCCGCGTTTATCTTGCACATGACCAACAATACTGCCCCATGACGGGGCAATTGATGATGGTGAAGTAGTTCTGGACGTTGCAGTTTTACGTTCAAGACGGTAAGAAATAAAGCTTACAACATTATAGGCAGGGACGGTAGGAACACCGAGAGCCTGATCCGGACTAAGGCCCAGTTCTATCGCGAGGTGGAGGCTCAGATTATCGAGTAGATAATATCGGATACCGGGGGTCAGCCGCTGGGGCATGATTCGCTTTGGCGTGGACTCAGTGCTTCTAACCAATAAAGGAGATCTCTCAGATCTGTTTTCGGCGACGACAAGATTCTGTGTTGATGAGTAGTCTAGGGGGTACTCTAAAGAGTACTCAAGGTATGGTCTCCATCTACCCAGTAGAAATTCTAAGCCAGCCCCAAAAAATAGACGGTGAAAGTCATATACATCTAGAGCATATCGTTGGGGTAGGGTGAACTCATCACTCTCCTCGGATAGATTGCGAGAGTTGTCGATGATAATGCCAAAATTGATATGAGTCTGGATAGGTAAGGCGGTAGGAAGGCTCTGTAAATCGAGGGATGCTAGACCCCGAGCCCGTAGTTCGGTAGCAGCAAGATCGTAACCGGTGTTTCCAATGCGAGTACGCAAGCCCACCTGAAAATCTATGCCCACTGTCAGCGGTGGTAACAAAGAGTAGGAGCCTTTTGTGCCGAACTGAAGGCCACCTTGAGATAAACTGAGTTTTGGTGTGGTTTGGTTGTTCGATGTCGAACTTGCTCGCGCATTAAGCCAAAATTCTATGAAATGCCACGGGGTGGTTGCGATACTCAGGGTGCTCAACCAGCGAGTGACATGGTCATCCGAGGTAAAAAGCCCACTGACGCTTGAGAAATCGAGAGCTAGGCCCAGATGGACTCGCCGTGTAGGGCTGGTGATGGCGGATGCGGTGCGGAGCATTCCTGTTTCCCCGGTTGGGGTGACGGCAACCTCTGACGCCATCGCTGGGGAGTACGAAGATAAGCTAAAGACACAAGCAAAAAAGTATCGGTAAGTCCACATGAGTCGGATGGCTCGCCCTGACACACATTGAGTGATCACTGTCGTAACACCGCCTTAAAACCATGGTGTGGTATCAGACGTTGATTTAGTTGTTGTTTCTCTCGTGGTTGGAGCATCGGACCCGACGCTCGAGAAGGTCGTCTAGCTTTGCTGCGGAAGAAAATAAGAAGACGTCCGAACGGTGTCAAAGATATATGAGTAAGCTCGCTCACATTTACTGCGAAATGAGTGGACAGACGATGTGGCTTTGGCGGTCTGAATGCGTGCGCTACACCTTTCTTATTTCTCTTTGTGTACTATTTGGCGCCTGCGCTTCTACTCAGGGGGGGGCAAAGATCAGCCGACCACTGCCAAAGCCATCGGTGTTGATGGCTAAGCTGCGTGAGCGTAGTGCTGCGCGACACAATCTGCGGGCTTTAGGACGGGTAACCGTATTCAGCACCGAAGGCCGGCTGCGGTTGAAAGCGGTTCTGGTTGCGCAAAGACCGAGGTCGTTCCGCATGGAGACGCTATCACCATTTGAGCAGCCGATCGATGTGATGGCCTCTGGTGGGGAGCATTTGTGGCTCTTAACCAAAGGGAAGTTGTTTGTAGGGCCCGCAACCCCGGAGAATATTGCACGGGTACTGCCGCTCCCTCTTCAGTCCGAAGAGTTGGTTGAGCTGCTACTTGGGGGACCGCCAGTAGCTCGGGACCTTGAACCGAGTGATATTCGGGTAGATGGCCGTCAGTGGTTACTAGCCCTAAGGGGGAAAAATGGGGATCATGCTAATCTGTGGATTCAACCAGAGCAACTTAATGTGGTCCGAGCCGAATTGATGGACGGAGCGGGTAACATGCGGATCCAACTAAAGTTGGAAGATTTTCGCGATTTGGGAGACGGTGGCCCACAGTTACCCAATCTTGTGCGGGCTCGGGTTCCACCGCGTTCGTTAGACGTACGGGTTCGCTTGCTAGAAACGACAGTGGGAGAAGACATAGCTTTGTCGATTTTTAGTCTTGAGCCGGAAGATGGTATTGTTGCTGAGCCTTTGTGATCGGGTCTGAGCCACCTTATGTGGCTGTTGGGGAAAGTTAGCGGTTGATGGGTGTCTTATCTAGGCTCTAAAGGTTATCCTGAGAATGCGGCCCGTATGTGTTGTTGGACTACCTTTTACGGTACAACCCCAGCATAGTACCAATTGGGCGGGGCAGTAAGTATGGTAGAGCGCATCCGACTGGGCGAACTCTTGGTGAAAGCCGGCGTACTCAACGACTTTCAACTACGTTCAGCTCTAAAGGTACAGCGCCAAACCGGCATCCGACTGGGTAGAATCCTCGTGAACTTCGGGTATTTAGAAGAAGACCTCCTGTTGGAGACTCTCTCCGAACAGTTGCGCATCCCACTTGCGAAATTGGAGCCTACGAATCTGCCTGTGGATGTGCTTGAGAGGATCGATACTGACGACGCATTTGCGCGGAACTACTGCCCGGAACGATTTGAGCGCGGGGTCTTGACTGTAGCCATGAGTGATCCAACGGACTTGGAAACGGTGGAGGATATCGCCTTTCGGACTGGTTGGCGGGTGCGTCTTTGCCTAGCCAGCGAAAATCAAGTGCGTAGCCGTCTGCGTTGGCTATTATTTGATACATGTAAGGATCCTATGACGGACTTTCCGGCCGGAGCTGACACCGGACCCTTTGCTGAGGTTGATCCCTGTCCAGTGGTGTCGGCGGAGCGTGCAGCTGCCCCTATGAGGGAGTGTGCTCAACGTTCGGTATCTACTGTGCCGCCAGTCGTTCCTTGCGAAGGTGAAGTGTTTGAGTCCCAGACCGTTACACCAGTGGGAAGGTTTACTTGGTCTTCTCAAAGCGGTGACAAGGATGAGTCGCGGGTTGGAAAGGGAGTACGGCAATCTTCGTTCTCGCAGGATCGTTTTGGTCCGTTGCCGTCGTCTTCGGAAGATCGTTTTGGTCCGTTGCCGTCGTCTTCGGAAGATCGTATTGGTCCGTTACCCCCGTCTTCGCAGGACCGCTGTGGTCGGCAACCCTCGTCCTCAGAGAAGGGTATTGGTCCGTTACCCTCGTCCTCTTCGAAGCAGTGCGGGCGCGGCTCTACGGTACACATCGAAAGTGGAGAAGGTTGGTCGCATCCCGAGGACTATGTAACTCGTACCCCATCGATGATAACTCTCCGGGGATTTTTGGCCGAACCATCACCACCCCCAGAACTCATCGAAGTACCAGAATACTCTAACGAAGAGCTGGTGAAGCCTAAGTCATCTCCAAAACCGTCCGCGCCTGAAACGATTTCGGAGCTTAATCTTATTGCGACTAAGTTACAGGCTGCTCAGAAGAGGCAAAACCGAGCTATTCGAGTGATGATCGACATGCTGATTGAGAGCGGCGTTTTTACCGAAGAAGAGTTTAGAAGCCGTCTTGGTTTGCATCGCTTGCGGTCGAGGAACCGACGATGAACGAACGCCCTGAAAAGAGCCGATTTGGTGACCTTCTTCTCGAAATGCGCCTGGTAGAAGAAGGAGAGTTAGCCTCGGCGATGGCGGAACGCGCCCAAACTGGACGTCGATTGGAGCAGGTGCTCGTCGACCGAAGGGTGATCGACGAGGATAGATTGACTAAAGCGGTGGCCGCTCAGCTCAATCTAGAAACGGTATCGCTGGACGGGCATCGAACACATGCTCAGGTACTGGCGAGAGTTCCCCCTCATGTTGCACGGACATTTGGTGTTTTGCCGTATGCGATAAAACGAACGGCCCGGTCCGAGATTCTTTTTCTGGTGATGTCCGACCCGTTGGACACGGTCGCGTTGAGTGAGGTGCATCGGCATAGTGGTTGTCAGGTGCGGGTCATGCTCGCTGGGGTCTTCGCGTTGGAAAAAGCGATCCACAATCACTACGGCCCGATAACTTCGGAGCGATTGGTGGATCTGTCTGAAGACGTAATACCTTTGGAAGAAGCGGACTTTACCGAGCTCCCTGCTACTGAAGCGACGTCGTCGGCGAGCTTTACGGACTCCGACGCTACCAACGGTAAAGCAGCGGATAAGACCTCGCCCAGTTCGTTGCCTTTAGGGCGGCCACGTACGGCGGGGAAGAAACCGATACCGCGAGGTCAAGTGGTTGTGAATGCTAGGGATCAATCTCGTATTGATCCTTCAGCTTCCGCGGAGGGGCTGCCTCCGTTTGGGATTAACACCGCCCCGACCGGTTCGTCGAAGTCTGGTGCGTCCTGGGTTGCGTCTCTATCAGAAAACCCTACAGAGGATATGTCTGGGGATATGAGGGAGGCTTTAAGCGTGCAGAAAGCGCCGTCCCCACCGGTGACGCGCCGGAAGCCGAAAACGGTGGTAGGCCCTTTTCCTTCGTCATCCAGTGAAGCATCTCCGTCACCAGGCTTGTTATCGGGGGGACACACCGAGCCTCGTCTGTCGTCTACAGATGAGTCCCAAACTGACAAGGAGGCCCGTTCAAACCTGAATCCCCCAAAGCGAAGTTCGTCTTTTTTTCGTGATGCGAATAATCACGAGCGCCGGACATCACCTGAACCCCACAAGATCAGAGATGCTTGGTCCGCGGAATCGCGTCTCCATACGGTTGAGTCAGCCGAGGAGGTTGAGGATGTTGAGCTGGTTGAACCAGTCAATAACATTGAGAATGCTGCAAGGGCTGAACTGGTTGAAAGTTTTGATAAGGCTCAGTCGGTCAATAACGTTGAGAAGGTTGATAAGTGGGCGGCCAAGTCCATTTTGCATAGAGTAGGGGCAGCATGGCCAGCGTCGCTAGCTACGCCTCCGGCGCTGCCAGCGTCGCCGTTTGGTCGGGGAGAAGCTGAAGAGTCGGATGTTGAGGCGAAGCGACCGTCTTCTTCTCGGCGAGCGAGGTCCGAGACGCCCGTAGCAGTGGTTGGTGAAAGCGATGTTGTTGGATCGGAGTCCCTACAAGAGCTACCAGCTTTGGCCCCGGACGATTCTGATGGGATTATTGCCGACCGAGATTTACGCCGCTTGGAGGAGCAGTTAGCTCAGTTTTCGTCGCTGGCCTTGGAGGTTCCTGTAGACCTGGTTGACGACCGGAATCATCCCTTCCAGCCGTTGCAAGCATTTGATGTACCTGTAGGTTTGGAAGAAACGGGGATCATTCCGGAAGTTGATCTCGATTCAACTCCCTTTGAGCCTCCTCCACCAGACAGTTTTCCAGCGGACCCCCAAGCTCGGCGGGCCCTGAGCTCGGATGATATCCCAAAAAGCCTAAAGGAGATTTCGGTACGACGTTCGGGGATTGAGGTCATCGAACTCATGGAGCCGATCCAAGTAGCACCGATGGAGGACGGTTCGTCACTACGCATCGACGTGGACGAAGTTCGCTCGGCTCTACTTCAAGGTGGAATCGGGGGTACTCCACCGGATGTAGATGATCTGGTGGCTGATGGTGAAGCCTCGCGACCAGAGCCGACGACCTCAGTGTATTCGCTCGATGAAGGACAACCACCATCTTTGCCGGAGCCTGCACCAGTAGAAGACCGTGAGGCTGAACGGTTGGTGAGCGCGCTGGAGGAAGGGGCCTCTCTTACTGCGGCCGACCGAGCACAATTGGTACTTGCGCTAGGGCGTCTTATGCTTGCAGCGGGCGTTGTTGAGCGGGACGCTCTTGTTCGTGAGCTTGAGCGATCGAGTGATACCTAACCTAAGCCCCAAGTGGCGACGCTGAATCATGAGTGCTACGAGCACAGAACCGGAGGATGAGTCTTCGAAACATGGAGGTGCTGCTGGTGATCGCTCAAACATTGGGTGGTTGAAGCCGGTTGTTCAGCAGTTGTGGCCGCAAACCCATCCCCAGGATGAGGATGTAGAAGATGATGAGGCTCTTTTACAAAAGTTTGTTTTGGGAGATGTGTCTGCCTTTGCACGGCTTGCTGAGCGGTATGAGGGGCGCTTGTTAGGCTTTTGCTCTCGAATGTTAAAAAACAAGGATGCTGCCCGCGACGCAACGCAGGAGATATTTGTTAAAATCATCCGTGGGTCATCGGGATGGCGGGGGACCAAGGTTCGTTCGTGGATGTTTACTATCGCCCGCAATCACTGCTTTGATGAACTCAAGAAAGTATCCCCTTCTTCACTGGATGAGCCTTTTGCAAACGAAGATGGTCAGGCCTCTACGTGGGTCGAGAATGTACCTGCTCCAGAAGCTAGTGCCGAACGGCAGTTGGCCTCGGTCCATCTTCGGGATTTGATTATCCGAGCCATTGATACTCTTCCGGACCAACAACGGGAAGTCTTTTTACTAAAGGAAGAAGGGCAGCTCAGTTTTCGGGAAATGGGTGATATTCTTGATGTACCGACGGATACTGTAAAGAGTCGGATGCGCTACGCCCTCCAAAGTTTGCGAAAGCGCTTAAAAAGCTATGGCGTGACTTCAGAAGATACGAAAGGATGGGGGGATAGTCGATGAACGAATCGGGTAGCCATAGCATGCTTCTGTCGTATCTGTACGGAGAGCTTTCGGATGTTGAGGCTCTGCGCGTGGAAGAAGAGCTTGCTAGTAACGAAGAAGCGGCGAAATATCTATCTGAGCAGGCTTCTGTCTTGGTCTTGATACGTCGAGCTTTGGAGTCAACCGACGTCCCACCGTCTTTGGGGTTGGCGACACTTGCCCTCCAGCAGGTCCGTGAAGAAGAGCTATCGGTAGGTCCTGCTGCGGGGCGATCTCAGGTTCCGGTTGGTGCGCTTGCTAAATCCCTTGAAGGTGAACCTCGTTCGGTTCCCCGGATACAACAGACACACCATCGGCCCAGTACCCCGCAGCGACAAACTAGTGGGATTCAGCGTGGGTGGACGGCATTCAAGGGTTATCGCTGGAGATGGGTGTTAGGGGGGACAACGGTGAGTGCGACGCTGATGCTTTTGCTGCTACCAGCGCTCAAGAATAATCCTGGACGGTTTAGCGGTAGTCCATATTCGCAGGAGGCTGCCGGTAATGTGGCGAACAAGGTGGCTCAGGAACCGTCCGCTGTCCGCGAAGATGTGGAGTTTTCCAAAGAGCTTCAGCCTTCCGAAGTTCAGGTCTCCGAAGGTGTTCGATCTCCAAGGGTGGGGTCGCCGTCAGTATCGGACATGGAGGATGCTCGTCCGTCTGAGGCTCCTGAAGTCATATCAGCGAGGGAGAGTGCGGCTTCGCTAAGAGGACCCTCTCCCTCCAAAGAAATTTCCGATACGATAAGCCGGAGGCGTGGAGGAAAACGCCAGCTTCATACGGGCAAGGATGAGCGAGTTTCTGTGCGACGCCGAGCAAAGAAAGTTCGTTCGCCTTTGAGAAGATTCAAAGCGGATAGTGTTTCGTCCCATCCCTTAGAATCAAAAAGCTTGCCCTCTTCGCAGAGCTTATCCTCTGAACCCCGCAACTTGATGGAGAAAGCACAAGACGCACAAAGGAGGGGGAAGTTACTAGATGCGTTGGCATACCTTAGGAGGGTGGAGGTCAAGGAAGTTCGGGGTGATGCTCAGTTGTTGGGGACACTTTGGCTTACTCGGGCTGAGGTGTACGTGGCACTGAGGCGCTACCCAGAGGCGATCTTTTGGGCGAGACGCGCGGAGAACGTGGATGGGTTTAGTGGGGCAAAGCAAGCGGCAGCGATACGAGTTAGGGCTGAGAGGCAGAATGAAGCCGAGCATCGACCCGGTGGGGAACCATCGCCAGGTTTATGAGGGCCCCCTTTAATAATGCGAGGGGAAGTCTCGTGCGTACGGTCCATTGACGACCAGTTGTGGGGTCGCGCCAGGTTTATGAGGGCCCCCTTTAGTAATCATTGGCGACCAGTTGTGGAGTCGCGCCAGGTTTATAAGGGCCCCCTTTAATAATGCGAGGGAAAGCCTCGTGCGTACGGTTCATTGACGACCAGTTGTGGAGTCGCGCCTATTTTGTGCGATCCATCCAGTGCCAGCGGAATTCGTCTTCGAGCGGCTCTTTTATTGGTTGGGGGAAGTCACCCCTTCGTAGTGGGTACACCTCTAGGTGGTCATCCACGCCCAGAGGCAGGGCGAGTGCTGGTTGATGACGGGCGGGCACATATTGGTCCGAGATGAGTCAATGGGTTGGCGTTTCTGATGATTGAAAGCACATTCCTGAAGGAAAGTGTTCACAGGAGTGGGCATGCCGAACTCTGCAAGATATGCTGAGCGTGTGGAAGACGTCCTAAACGCTTTCGGCGAGCAACCGCTTCTCCTTGTGATCTGCGTCTTTCTTGTAGGAGGAGCTCTTTTCTTTCTTCTGCGTAACCTTCTTCGTCTAGCGATGGTGCTGGCGCTCGGGGTATCAGCGATGGCGGGGCTTTACTACTTTGCGGAGCTAGAACAACCGGAAGTGGTGGAAGACTTGCGCAAAGATGCCAAGAAAGCTCTTGAGAAGGGTATGGAACAAGCGCAGGAGGCACGTGAGCGGTTTGGTGAAACTCTAGGAGCGGAGATTAAAGAGGCGGCTCGCAGTCAACTGGAAAGTCTCCGTGGTGACTAGGGCGTGCCTTTACCCTCCGGCCCGCGTTCTGACTTGTATCCCACCTTTGTGAGGGGTCGGTGATTTCGCCCCCCTTTCGGGCCCCTTGGTCCGGTACATCCCGTACCTTCTCTCCGGGGCCAACTGCTCACAAACGTGGGCTACAGCGTCATTCCCCCAGCCGGAAGTTAAAGAAACGCCCTAGCAGAATGTAAGCAAAAGAGTGGCTGATATGAAGAACATCATCATGCGTGACCATACATGGTTGTGTGATTGTTATCAGAGCACTAAAGGCTGTCGAGAGGGATGACGAATACATCGTGAAGATGAGGTTGTCTCCAACTTGTTCGCTGTAGATTCTTCGGGGATGAGGGATAGAGTAGGTGAACGTGAGATTTGCGAGGTGGCGTCGTAGTGGAGCAAACAAATATGGGCGAGCAAGGATGTTATCAGCTCACATGCACCATTTTTTTGTTATTCTCCCCCATCATGGAAGACGAGCTCAGTACGTCAAAGTACACCGTAGCGGTGATTGGTTCTGCGGTCGCGGGTGCCCAGGTGGCAGGACAACTTGCCGACCGTGGAGCTCGCGTAGTGGTTTTCGAACAAAACGAACGACCCTTTGGAAAAATTGAGGATGGGCTCCCCCGTTGGCACTCGGCGCTTCGCGATAAGGAGTTTGCCAAAATCCTCAACTTGCTAGACAACCCCCGGATTCAATTTGTACCTAAAACGCGTATCGGACAAGATATACCCTTTGAGGAACTGGTAAGAAGCTGGGGATTTTCGGCGGTTGTGCTTGCTAATGGTTCGTGGCGGGACAGGCTTCTTCCGATTCCCGAGGCGGATAAATGGATCAACAAGGGGCTAGTATATCAGAACCCGTTTGTCCAATCCTTCAACCACGAAAAGGACCCTAACTATACCGGAAAGCGATACGACTATCCGGACGGAGGCCTGGTTGTAGGTGGTGGCTTAGCATCCATTGATATGGCTAAGCTGCTCATGTTGGAAACGAGCCGGGCTAAACTTGCCGAAAATGGGCATGATATAGATATTGAGGCGCTGGAGAAAAAAGGTATTCCGAAGGCTTGTGAGGAGTTTGGCACCACATTTGAGGCTTTAGGTGTGCAGGGGTGTACGTTGGTTTATCGACGCCGAGCTGAGGATATGCCGGTTGCTTCGGTCCCCAAGGGTGCAACACCGGAGAAAATACTCCAAATAGAGGGCCAGCGCCGCAAAATTCTTGAGCGAGCTCGGAGCAAGTTTTGTTTCCGATTTCTTCCTCTTACTTCGCCAGAAGCTGCCCTCACCGATGGTGATCGCTTGATCGGGTTACGTCTTCGAAAGATGGCTCGAGATGGAGACGGAAAACTGACTCGCACCGACGAGGTTGTTGAGCTTCGGTCGAGCATAGTTATCTCCTCAATTGGAAGTATTCCGGAGCCCATTCCGGGTATTGAGATGAATGGTGAGCTCTTTGCCTTCAATGATTGGGACTTGGGTCGCTTAGATGGTTACCCGACGGTGTTTTCCGCGGGCAATGTCGTGACGGGCAAAGGCAATATTGTTGCCTCCCGTAAGCATGCTGGATCGGTAGCCGGATATATTATTGAAAAATATCTCGGATTGACGGACTCTCCGGCAGAGAGTCTTCCCAAGGATCTTACTGAAGAAGTGAAAGACCAAGCTCGTGTGGTTATCGAGCGAGTCTATACCCAAGTAGATCCAGTGACGCTCCCAGCCGTTGAGCTCATGAGAAAAAAAGTCGCCGCCCGTCAGCAGGCGGTGGGGTATACGGGCTCAATTCGAGACTGGGTTGTGGCTCATCCACCGCCACCGGCTTGATAGCTGATTTCAAGTAGGTGATAGGGTTAGGCTGCTTTGCATTGACTCCACTTTTCTCGGAGTGAGTTCAGCAGATGTTCGTTCCTAAAGTCTAGAATGGGTTCCGCGTCGTACTGCTCGTAAAACAGAGATGACTGATGTTCGGGGGACACCTCGAGGAGTTTTCGCATGCGTCGATTCTCTGGCACAAATCCACGACTCAATAAGTTCTGGATAGTCCCAGATACTACATCCCCCAAACCACAGACCATCACGACTGCTTCGCGAGGGTGTAGGGCGCACCGCATGAGTTGCTCAGTCTCGTGAATGCGCTCTTTGGCAAAGCATTGATCAACTCGTCCCTTTAGACCGGACCATTCCAAAGATTCGTGAGGACGGCTCATTGTGGGGACAAAGATGAGGCCATGGTTTTCTACCCATTGGTGGATCTCATCTAGGTGACTGAGGTAATTAGGATTGTACGCCCCGAGTAGGAGGATGTGATCCATCAGCGATACGTCCGATTGTTGGGCTATTTTAGTTCGGATCATAGAAAGGAATGGTGCGACTCCAGTGCCGCCAGCAACCATCACCAACCGGCGCCCATTTAGGTTGTTGTAGGTGGAAGACTCTGTGAAGCGCCCGGTCACCGCTGTTCGCAGATATATCCGGCTTTCCTTCTTTAAATCCCACATTAGATGGGTGAGTGGGAGTCTTGATTCTGGTTTGTCTACATGCTGAACCAGGAACTCGAGTTGGTCGGTTTGTTGCCCCCCTGAGGTAATGGTCATGGGTCGGAGTACGGACAAGGGCCGAGGGTCATCCGGATCCTCCCGGGAACGATTAAGTCCTAATGTGAGATATTGGCCGGCTTCGAAGGGAGGGATAGGCTCATCGGGAGCAATCTGGAAAATGTCCAGTCCACTCGCAACCTCAATCCGACGAGTCACAGTGGCGTTGTAATCGAGGACTCGCGTCATGTTTGGTGAGCTACATAGCTGCCTTGGAGGCTCTGGGCGAGTGGTCACTCGGGGTAATCGACTCATCGTCACCGAGTTTCGGCGCGGAACGCACGTACGGGCGATCGATACGCTGTTTGATCGGTAGCTGAATGACGAAATCAGTACCTATACCTACCTCTGACTCTGGGTGGATCGTACCTCCGTGACTCATAATTATACGGTGGCAAACAGCTAATCCCAGTCCGGTTCCTTGCTGCTTGGTCGTAAAGAACGGGATAAATACCTGCTCGAGGTTATCTCTCGGGATGCCTATACCTCGATCGATCACCCGAAGCTCAACCATCTGGCGGCCGGTGAGAAATCGGGTTTTGACACGGATTTCAGCCTCTTTGTCGCGGGAGGCATCTTCGGCGTTGAGGATCAGATTGAGAATCACCTGTTTTATTTGTTCCCCATCCGCTTCGATGACCGGGAGTGTGGCGTCTAAGTCCAGCTCAAGCTGTATTCGGCGCTGAGCGGCGTTGACCAGCCGAGCGGTCCGCCGGACGACGCTGTTCAGATCCACTTTTGAAAACTGTGCTCGAAAGGGTCGTGCATAATCGAGGAATTGGGTGACCACAGTGTTGAGACGGTTCACTTCTTCAATAATGACTTTCAGAAGTTCGGGGTCTGCGGGGCCTTCTTCAGTGGGATCAAGATACTCAGCGGCACCTTTTATGGCTCCTAGCGGATTACGGATCTCGTGGGCGAGCCCAGCGGCCATGGCTCCGATCGCGGCAAGTCTTTCTCGTTCGCGCAATTTCTCAGCCAGCTTGGAGTTCCAGATGACGGTGGCTGCTGTATCTGCGATCTTCATCAGCTGAGCAATTTCTCGGGTGGCATAAGGCTCAACTGAGCGGTCATCCCGCAGAGCCAAAAAACCTAGGACCTCGTCGCCGGATACAAAAGGGAAGAGGAGGTCAGCACTTACCGCACGCATGGCGGCGATCAGGTCAGCGTGTATAGGCTCTTCGGCGGAGGCATCCTCCTCGGTGAGTTGATCGGCTAAAAGTGGAGCCCGGTTCTGTTGGATAGACTGCCATAGGGCGGGCAGTTCGTTGGCATTGACTCTAAGAGCGGGTTCAGGGCCGCGAAACGCATGTCGGGCGAATCCACCGCCGGATGGCTCTAACAGATAGACCGCAGCGTGGGTGGCTCGACGAGCGTCGTGAAGGGTATCAACGACAATATTGGCCATTCGACTTGGATCTAAAATGCCGTGTTGGATGCGGGTCGCGAGGTCTTCTAGAACCAGGGTGAGTCGGTTCCGTTCTCTAAAAAAGATTTCGATGACCTTGGTTTCGAGTCGCTCTTTGAGTGGTTCATATAGGGTGAGCAAAATAATAACGCCTACAACAGCATTGAATAGCCGTCCAACGTCGTTGCTCCCAAGACCAATAAGAGTTGCGGAGATAGTCGCAAAAAGAACCGCAAGAATCCCCATGATCAGCATCCGACCGATAAATTCGTTGAGGTCCAGAAGGCGGTCTCGAAGGATAATCTGTGAGATGAAAAATATATAGAGCATCACCGCGAGGTGGCCAGCAGCCGTGAAGCCGGGTGCGATCTGAGGTACCTGCCCGATGATAGCTAAGATGAATACCAGTGATGCACCAATGGCTAGGTAGCGTCTTCGGGCATGATCTACAGTGTTTCGAACAATATCGGGGGCCAGCATCATGACTTGGCCGGCAAGCACGATCGCTCCTCCTATGTATACGGCAGTAGATATTTGAAATGCTGGCAGGTAGCCTAGAGGTGAAAGCATCAGCAATCCGAATAGGCCTGATAAGGGATATGACGTATTCAGGATGCGCCGGGCGGGGGGAGATGTCCACGGCATCATATCCGCAAACAGGCGAATAAGGGCGGCGGGGATCAGCGCGGCGATGGACATTTCTACTCGTAGCCAGGGATCAAAGCCAAAATTACCCCGGCAGAGCGTAGCCAGAAACCACACGCTGACGACAACGCAAACCACCGCGAATAATACGTCGCTGCGCCGACGGCGTCGGCGTAGCAGCATACTGGTCATGATGGCGATGGTGACAAATGCGCCTATGAGTGCGGATTGGTCCTCCACAATGGGTTCTCCTTGTTCGGATGGGTTATAGTCTGAGGGCTAGGCCCACTGATGTTTGCAGATCCAGAAATCTAATCTGGGCGTCTTCAAACGGTGTTTCTACGGGTGGGATTTCGCGACTGGGCTGTCCGGAAAACCAAATTTGATCATAGATAAACTGTCCGTCCACGGTGAATGCCCAGCGGGTATTTATCCAAAACCGGAAGCCAAGGTTTACATTTGCACTCAAACCGGTACCCGCATCACCCGAATCGGCGGGTGATTCTTCGTACATAACAATAGCGCCGGCGTCGATACCCGCCTGGATCTCCAACCGATCGCTCAGGGGGATAAGTGCGTCGGAGCCGGCGAGGATGGTCACCAACGAGGAGCTGAGTAGTACCGGTCCAATGTGGTCATCGATCGGATTGATAGTCACCCGAGTGCCCAACTTAGGGGTGATAAGAAAGGAACGGTTACCGTTTTTGGATAGAGGGAGCGTGTAGCCGACTGAAAGTTGACCATCCAAGATGTACCCCTGGGGACGTATGGACGTAGCTGCGTCGTCGCTGTTGATCAGCACCTTTCGAGCAAAAGGCCGGAAACTTGCGCCCATATCGATTGTCCACGGGGTGCTTTGGCTTTGCCACTGTCCATAAAGATTGACCAGTGGCTGAGGGCCGAGCCGGTACGAGAGATCGGAGCGATCAACGCTACCGCTCGCCAGATCGTATTGCCGAAAGATAGCCGCCCCCGCGTTGAGGGCGATATACCAAGATGACGCGGGTGGTGATAGCTGAGGTACAACTTTGTTGGACTCAGCGGCGCCCAGGTTCGCTTTAGGTCGAGGACGGCGCTTTCTTTCGTTCATGTTTGATGTAGGTTTTTGTGCAGCAATAGCTCGTTCTCGTTTTTTTCGAACGGATAAGGAGTTACGAGGACTTTGGGACTTCGGCGGACTCCGGTCGGGATCGGACTTGGAAGCGCTTGGCGTCGGCTTCACGGTGCTACTATCAGAAAGTTGAGTCTCTTCGCGTTTTGCTGGTGAGTCAGGAGACGTGCCAAGCGATGATGGGCGGTTTTCACGAGGCCGGCGTTGGCGGTTGGTTTTGGGGGCGGCTTTTGCTCGGCGTGGAGGGGGACGGTTCTCCTCTGGCCGGACGGTTGCGACGGGGGGGGGAGATGGGGTAGGGGCCGCCTTGGATTTAGTAAGAATTTCGAGAAAGCGAAGGCCTAGCTGTCGGCCTCGGTCAGTCGCTTCTTGCCCCGGCGCATAGAATTCCGACCGAATGGTAGCAACAACGTCCTTGTCCACCACGCGGACCAAACGAGCTTTTACCGTGTAGAGGTAACTCCGGTAGCTGATGTTTACGTGAATTAGCCAGTTTGCCTGCACCTGCATCGCGATAGCGTGGTGAAGATCCAGGCTTTGTTTTTTCCTCTTTGTTTGCCGGAGGTTTTTGAGAGCGGTCTGCATAGCTCGGGTAGAGACCAGCTCGCCAACATATGGTCGCAGAACCGACTTGATTTCGTTAATCAGGGCGGTTCCCCCTGCGTCGGGTTTTGCATTAGCTGTCGGTATAGCGATGCGGGCCTTTCGTAGATCAGCGGGGGATGCCTGCGCCTCGGATAAGGTGTGTACCCCTAATCCGGCTACTGCGATGTACGTGAAAAGCAGCCGTGTTGTGTTTGCTTCATCCAAAGTACCTAGATTGTAGCAAGTGAAGCGCCCGCACTTAATGGGCTTCGACGAAGAACACAATCGCCACAGTCGCGAACGCCAGCTGCGAGAGAGGTAAGTGATTGGGTTTATTTCCGCCGAAGCCGACCCTTACTCAAGCAAAGGGCAGACCAGATCGAACCTGCTCCTAACATGGCATCAGACCATTTGGAGGACTGACATGGATGTCCGAGTGTGGTCCGAATACAACGATGGGTGTTCCCCAGCCGCACACTTTGTTTGTCCCGGTGTCACCGGGGCTTGAGTCACTTCTGTTTCAAGAGATCCGCAAAATAGGTGGTATTAGACCAAAAGCATTATCTGGCGGTGTCGAATATGAGGCTAATGATCACATATTGTACCGCTCACTCCTAGAGATTGGTCTTGGCCTTGATGTCAGACTCCGGCTCGGGAGGTTCACGGTTCGCTATCTGGATGCCATTGTCCGGATGGTGGCAGAGCTTCCTTGGTCTCATTGGCTGGGGGCCGGTCAACATGTTGAAATAAGAGCCACTTCGCGGCGTTCAAAAGTTATGCATACCACCGCTATTGAAGAGCGAGTGCACTCGGGGATTCGTCGTGCGGTGGGGAGTCTAGCCTCTGAGAATTCTGAGCCGTGGCGAGTTTTTGCACGCATGGAGCGAGACCAACTCGAGGTGTCCTTGTCTATGGCTGGTCTACCGCTTCATCAGCGAGGTTACCGATTGGCTTCTGGTAAAGCCCCCTTGCGTGAGGACCTAGCTCTTGCCCTCCTGTCTCTCTCAAAATGGTCGGCGGGTTCTCCCCTTGTCGATACCTTCTGCGGATCGGGGACGATTCTGATTGAGGCCGCTCGCAAAGCTCGTGGTATTCCACCGGGATGGGATCGAACCTTTCATGTGGAAAGAGCGCCGATCTTTGATCCTATGCGTTGGAACAGTATTCGAGATCGTCTCCGCTTACACATGGCGGAGGAGGGAGCGGTTGGTCAGTTTTGGGGAAGTGATCGAGATGCGGGTGCCATCGAATCCGCTCGGTCTAATGCTGAGCGCGCCGGGGTTTTACCGGATCTGAGTTTGGCCGTGGCTCCGGTCGGTCAAGCGCCCTGTTTTCATCAGCTTCGTGAGACCCCATCCGGCTGGTGGATAAGCAATCCTCCTTATGGAGATAGGGTGCGCGGAGGGAATCTGCGCCCACTTTTTCAGACTATTGGGCGGCTTTTCACTGAGCTCCCGCCCGGATTTCATTTGGGCTTACTGGTCGAGGACGCTGCTCTCGCCCACAACACTGGGGTCTCGCTACAAAGCCAACTGATGCTAGATCACGGCGGAAAAAAAGTTCGACTATATTGCAGCTGAGCGTACAGCATCAGTATTTACTCCCTGATATGGGGCCCATGGAATGAAAACACATGACTCCGATCTCAGGTCCGATCTTGCTTGTCGGTGACATCGACCACCCATTACATTTTGCCCGATGTTAGCCGCTGAAAACAACGATTCGACCCATATCGAACTGGGTCCTACCGAAGAGCCTCCTATCGTATTGACGGATAAGGCGGTGGAAATGGTTAAGGAGGCGATGGAAGCTGAAGAGCTAGAAGGCCATGGTCTTCGAGTCTACGTGCAAGGGGGAGGATGTGCTGGTTTTCAATATGGGCTGGATTTTGACAACGCTCCCCGATCTGGTGACTTTAAGATGACGCTCAACGGGTTGCTGGTCTTTGTAGACTCTATTTCTGCGATGCACTTGGAGGGCACCACAATCGACTATGTTCTGGGTATGTCCGGAGCCGGCTTCAAGTTCGAGAACCCATCCGCGAAGAGTACTTGCGGTTGTGGTTCAAGTTTTGCCGGTTAACGCCCATCATGAGTAAGGGGCTTTGGTATACCGAAACCTTTAGCGACGGGCTGCAGGTGGGCTTGAAGGTCGAGCGCAGTCTGTTTGCGGGACAGTCCGCCTTTCAGAAGGTAGAGATATTTGAGACCGCCCGATTTGGGCGAGCTCTCGCGATTGATGGCCTGTTCATGACCAGTGAGCGCGATGAGGCTCACTATCACGAGTTATTGGTACAGCCGGCGATGTGCACAAGCCCTTGTATCCACAACGTACTGATCATCGGTGGAGGAGATGGAGGATCCGCTCGGGAGGTATTAAGCCACCCGGAGGTCCAGCGGTGTGTGATGGTCGAAATTGATGGGATGGTTGTGGATGCTTCCAAAAAGTACCTTCCGCAGATCGGCCCCGCTTGGAATGATCCTCGATTGGAGCTGCGTATTGAGGACGGTATCAAGTATGTTGGTGAAGCCAGTGACCAATCATTCGATGTGGTACTCTTGGATGGCTCAGATCCCGTGGGACCAGCGGAGGGTCTATTTAATGGTTCCTTCTACAAGGAAGTGGCCCGGATACTGAAGCCAGATGGGGTTTTTGCTCTTCAAAGCGAGTCTCCCATGCTTTTCGAAAAAGTGTTTTTCGATATCCAAGCTTTGCTGCGAAAAACGTTTGCTGAGGTTCATCCGTATTTTCGGTCAGTACCTATCTACGGAACCGGTGAGTGGTCATGGACCTATGCCTCACAGAGTACCCATCCCCGATCGCTCGTCAGTTCACGGGTGGAGCATATTGAAGGGGGGAGTGATATTTATAATATGGATATCCACCACGGTGTCTTTGCTCTGCCTCAAGCTATAAAGCGACGTCTGGCTGAACTGTGAGCTGGACTCTATCCTCGAGACGGGTAACGGTTTTTGAGCTTTGCATGGACTAGGCTTCATGGCTTGGGCGGTCTGTGCCTCACTTATTTCCACAGATTCTCCGTATGATCGCGGACGTTTTACGCTCCATGTGGCGAATGATGATTTCGGTTCTGGTTATGATGAGGCATTTACCAGCGGCATTGAGGCTCGCTTTCGATTTACCCCTGGGGATAATGTTGCGGTTTCGAGTGCACATCCCGAGCTGCGGAGGCTCCGGTTACACGAGTATTGGGGCTTGAGCCTGGGACAGAATATTTACACCCCCGCTCTCGTGCAAGTCACCGATGTTGAGCTTCTTCGGGATGATCGCAGATATGCCGGGTGGTTGTACGGCACCCTGAGCGTTGAATTGGGGCTTAACCACTCTCCGTTTTTGGCTCACGGACATAGTTTGTATGTTGTGGAGTTATCTTTGGGGGCTACCGGTCCTCAGACGCAAACCGAATCTTTGCAACGGTATTGGCATGCATTTATTCGTGACGTGCTCAATCGTAGGGATGAGCCTTTTGACCCCAAAGGCTGGGGGGTCTATCAAGTGCCCAATCACTGGGGAGTCAACGTACGACTTTATCAAGAGAGTGAGTTTATTCGTTGGAGTTTAGCCCAACCAGATTGGCGTCGTCAGCTCGGCTCGAGTTTTGGGGTGCGAATGGCAACCAAAACCGAAGTACGATTAGGCAATATGTGGATAGATGGCACCGGAGGGTTCACGATTCGCGCTGGGTTGATGCCGGGGGTTGTATTTGATGATTGGTCGCTGCCGCGATTGTACAAAGGCAAGATGGTTGGGGTTCCCTTGGCGGTTTATGGCTTTGTATCCGGGTATCTTAGGGGAGCGATATATAATGCCCTACTGGATGGCCCCCCGGGTGCCGAAGGGCCGTATCCCGCTCGTACCTACTTTTTGACCCGTATTGAGGCGGGATTTGTCATAAGGTTTGCGGCGGTGGAGTTTGCTTTTAGGCACACTACCTTATCTCCTGAGCTGCGGAACCGCCCTCCGTCGGGGGTTTGGATTCAAAACTGGGGAACTATATCCCTGACGTTTGCGTTCTATTGATCTTCTACAGCATTTTTCAAATTGCTAAGCTCCCGCTCTAGGATAGAACCGATCATTCGATTCGCCAACATCCGCAGGAACCAACGTTCGCCAGCCGCTCGAGTCCATTCCTGATCTGAGGCTCGCGCTTTTATCTGTTGTCGGCTTAGCACGCGCGTGCTGTCCGATCTCACTTTTTCAAAGTGAAAAGAGCCAACAATGTCATAAGGGAGGTGTTCAGCTTCGGGAAATTGGTAACCAACCATGGTTGGGGAACTGGTTTTGACCAACTCTAGCCTACGTTGCTCCTGGTTTTCAGGATCAACAATCACCAGTGTGCCACCTGCACCCCATTCGGGTCCTTCAAATCGCCCCGCCTCAGGGGGGATGTACCAACCGGCCCACTGACGAATACGAGCGACACGAGCGTACACCTGGGCGATGTTGGCATCAATCACAACCTGACGCTCAATCGTTCGTTCCGTGTCCATGTACTGCGCGGAAACAATACCTCCGGCCACTACCAGGAGCAAAAGCACGGGCAGCACAGCAAAAATACTACGCATTACGCTATGCTCATTAGCAGTTGGTGGTTCGCCTTAGCTACCACTGTTTCGGCGCCAGTGACCGAACTGGATGCATCCCGCCTCCATCTGGTTATGAGTACAAGCACGCATGCGACGATTCTTGTGCGCCACACGCAGACCAGACTTTTATACCCTTCTTAGGGCGTGTCGTTAACCTCCGGACCGCGTTCTGACTTGTATCCAGCGTTTGTGATTGGTCGGTGGCTTTGCCACCTTTTGGGGCCCCTCGGTCTGTACATGCAGTATCCTCCCTCAGTGGCCGACCCCTCACAAACGCAGGCTACGGCGTCATTTCCGCAGCCGGAGTTTAAAGACACGCGCTGGCCAATCAGGAAGGATTCTCGTCGAAGTCTCCGTGGGTAATGTTCTCCGAGTCTCGAGTGTTGGTGCTTTCTGAGTCCCTAGAGAGGGTGGCTTTGAAAGGCTTAGGGCTAACAGTGGCACTATCACTGGCCGGTGGCACTCGCCAAATCCCAGATGCGGAGCGCTTGAGGTGTTCATCGGGGATGGTTTTGCCGAAGAATAGGTCGTGAGTTCCGTAGAAGCTATTCATGGCCTCCTGTAGCCGCTTGATCAGCGCTTTTAATCTTTTTTGCTGCTCTTGTGACACCGCCTCAAATTGAAAAGCCATGCCCGGCAAACTATCTGCGCTCTCTCGGCTGGGCTCAACGATACGGATCACTCTAGCTCGAAGCTCGAAATATAGTTCTTCTTCGACATCCAAGGATATAAGTTGAACGACGTCCCCCTTATTCAGGGGAACAACGGTTTCGAGAAACAATCCCGACTCCGATAAATTGTGGACAATACCGGTGTTAAATGATTCTCCGTCATCGTATATCAACTTGAATCGGATGTCATGACGTGTACTTAGCCGCTGTTCTTCCTCCATAGAATCTCAATTCTTATACGTTCCTCTTATTGGTCGGCTCGTGCGTGCAATGCCAAACCTAAATAGATGGCGTGACGCTGAAATTCTGCGTTCGAGGTTCCAAACTGATTCATATATAGAGCGTAGCGGACCTCAATGCGAACGATGCGATCGAGGGGCCGTTGTATCTGAACCTGAAGAGTATTCTGGTTTTCGTCATCTTCAGCCAGAAATTGTTGATCGGTGGGGGTGAAACCATTGTTGATTTGCAGTGAACCCCGACCGGTAAAAGTGAGTTGTCCGGGGAGTACGAAGGAGAGGGATCCATCCACCCTATGGCGGTCTACATTCTCGAGGGCAGAATTGCTTCGTTGCAGAGCAATTTGATAGCGAACAGACGCTAGAAAGGGCCCCCGATATTTAAAGCCTACGCCAGCAATATATTCACGATCCTCTCTGGATGGCGATGTATCGCAGGAAGGGATTGTTAGATCTTGCGGTAGTTCATCACAGAAAACAAGGGCTTGAGTTTGGCCACTGGTTTCGCTTGGGGGCACCAGTACCAGTCGACTGGGATAGAAACGTCGTCGATGTTGGATGTGAATATCCAAGGTGGTGGCGTGAGAGATCCACCACCCCGCGGCAAGCTTTGCACTTAAGCCAAGGTAGTTGAAGTTGGTTTCTGGTAGGAATTCAAATCCTGTAAAGCCACCAGAAATACTGATATTGAAGGGGGCATTTACCCAACTAAGTCTGGCTTCAGCGCGACCGAGATTATAGTTCCGCTGACCGTTGCGAATTCGGCTGATGTGCCCGCGGGTATCCACAGTTGCATGAAAGTGACGACTCAGGTGACTCTGTAGGCGCAGACTCAGGTCTTGGGCGAGCAGATCCTCACTTGTTAGGCGCCAAAACTGTTTGGCACCTACGAGGAGCCGTCCGGAGATTTGGTGAGCCCCACTTTGGCTGAGTCCCAGCCGGCCATTAAGGGTAAGCACCGTCCGTTGTACGCCGTCGCCCACAATTTGGTTTCGCCGGGTACTGGTGATGGTTGTGGCGGGACCAGAGACGGAGCGAAACGAGTTGCTGTCGTACTCAGCCCCGGACGCGAGCCGGACCGACACATGATTCTGAGTCGTGGAGTGGTCCGTCCGGACTGGGATCGACACGCTTGAGTACGTGGATGGTTCAGGTTGCATGTGGACCACCCAGGCCAAGACCATCGCTGCCACCATGGGAGCTTGTTATTCATCAACTCCTCGCCGCTGGCGAGCTGGCTTGCGCAGGCTATTTATGACCTTTGGGTAGTATGTGCATGGTATCCGCTTGTTGACGAAGCGTTTGGGCAGATCGGGTTAGTGTGCGTTTGGCGGCCTCCAGCTGCTCAAGTAGGCGTTTAAGGTCGGGAGCGGAAGACATGCCATCAAGTTGGTCGGGGTCGAGTTGAAGTAGCCGCGCCAGGTTGGTGGGGATGGGTGCTCCGCGGACGCGGTTGAGCCCCCGAGATACGGGTAGGGTTTGGCCGGTTATCTCAGGAGTTGTTACTGGGCGACCAAATTCGGGACCCAGAGATGTGCTGTCTGTTGTTGGAGGTTCGTTCTCTAAAGATGGTAGTTCTTCACTCGGGCCAGAAGCGATCTCATCTCCTATCACTGGTGGTTCATCGAGTTCAGGTGTGGGATCGCTCTCTATAGTAGCGATACCACTGTCTTCTGATTCGGGGGGCGGTTCTGGTGCGAGGGGCGGTTCTGGTTCGGGGGGGGGTGGTGTCAGTCTTCCTGCGCCCCCAGCGGGAGGGACGTCCCTCTCTGAATCTGGTCGGCTTACGATCGAAGAGTCAGATGGTTGGCGGCGGAGCACTCGACCGATCCGGGTTTGTTCGTCAAAAAGACTGGTTTCGGACAAGAAGGTGTATGTCGTTTCTTCCAGTGTCTGGCGACGCTGGGAGGTACGTAGCAGGGCAAGCACTGCGGTTTGTTTTGATACGAGTTTGTCGCGGGCATCTTCGAGAAAGTCAGCTCGAGCCTCCAACTCTTCGGGGGTATGAGCTGGAGGGAGCGTTCGCGCAAAAGTGGCCCATCGTTCGTTGCCCGTAGATGCCGTCAGAGATCTGAGAATTGTCGCTTTCTTGATGCGATCCTTGCGAAGTCTGAGCATTCGTTGCGCGGTTCGTCTCCGCTCGGAATGTGGTCCCACTTTAAGCGCGGGAACCAAGGCCAGCATCGTTTGATCAAGTTTCTGAACACTTGCCGTAAGAAGGGTTTGGTATCGGGAAGTTGCATCGCGTCGGTCCCCATCAGCGGCCTCCAATTCCGCTTGAATAAGAATAGAACGACGAAGGGTCTCCGCAAGAAGCTCCGGTTGGGGAGGCTCCGCCTGCTTGAGGGTGTCTACTTGCGCGACCACCAGTGCCAGTTCGTCGCTGAGGTGCGTCACTCTGTCAGCGGTTTGCTCCCAGGCTGTGCGAGCTTGGTCTACTGCGGCTTGAGCCGAGGCGTTGTCGGTGAACAATAGCGACGTTGCCAACAGGCTTAGTATCCCAAGAATCGCACGGACCAAAGCTTACCTCGTGAACTTAACGAAGCAAAGAGCATACCGGCTACAAGACATTAGAGTTGTCTACTGACTCTCAGAACTCTGAGGTGCTGAGGAGCCGGTCTGCTGTTCTCTACTAGCAATGGTTCCGATGCCATATTTTTCAAGTTTGTAGTAGAGAGCGCTTGTCTTGATACCTAGCTGACGGGCGGTTTCTGTTTTGACTCCGCGGGCTTCCTCGTAAGCAGCAAGGATTTCTCGTCGCTCTACCGATTCTAAAAACTCGGTCAGTCCCATGGCTCCACGTTTGAGGATGGGGTCATGGCGGGTTCCGGTGTCGGTGGAGAGGTGACCACTAATCGGCGTTGGCAGCTCGTTTGGCGTGATTTCCGGCGGATTCGCAAAAACGAGGGCCTGCTCAACGATATTCATGAGCTCCCTAACATTCCCGGGAAAGTGGTATGAGCTGAGACGGCGTTCCGTCTCGGTGCTGAATCGAAGCACACCAGGGTTTGTGCGAGCTCGGAAGTTGCTCAAGAAGTGTCTGGCTAAGGGCACGATATCTTCAGTGCGTTCCCTTAGGGGGGGAATAGCGATGGGGACTACCTGCAGGCGATAGAATAAGTCCTCCCGGAATCGACCAGCTTCAACTTCGCTCCATAGTTTTCGATTAGTTGCGGATACAACCCGTACATCAATTTTTGTTGGCCTCTCTCCGCCAACTCGGTCGACCACCTTTTCCTGTAGCACACGGAGCAATTTTACCTGCATCCCGAGAGGTAGTTCCCCGATTTCGTCTAGGAAGATAGTACCGCCATCAGCGAGCTCAAAACGCCCCAGCTTTCGTTTGATTGCGCCAGTGAAGGCCCCTTTTTCATGGCCGAAGAGCTCACTTTCGAGAAGGTTTTCCGGGATAGCTCCGCAGTTGACTTTGATCAAAGGTCCGTGTCGGCGAGGAGAGCGATTGTGCAGGGCCGAAGCGACCAACTCTTTTCCGGTGCCAGACTCCCCGCTGATGGCAACCGAAGCCCCACTTTGGGCAATGCGTTCAAGCGTGCCAAAGAGTTTCTGCATGGGGGGGCTCATCCCTATCATCCCCTCGAATGCGTCGGAAGGATTGCGGTGATGGGAGCGATCGCGGGTTTGAGATAAGACCTCCTGAGTGCCTTCTAAGCGGGCTCGGCGGTGGTGACTTTGTCGCCACTCGAGCCCCCTTAGTAGCTTATGTCGAAGGGTGTCTGGAGAGAATGGTTTCTGCACATAGTCGAAGGCGCCGAGCTTGATCGCATCGACAGCATTGTCGATCGTGCCGAAGGCAGTTATAATTACAACCGCAACTTCTGGGTCATACTCTCTAATGGCTTTGAGTACACCGATACCATCCAAGCCATCCATTTTGAGGTCGGTGAACACCATATCTACGGCGTGCTCTTTAGTTAGTCTGACCCCTTCGGCTCCGTTGTCGGCGGACCATACATCATGGCCCTCTCGTCGGATGACGACTGATGCACCTTCCCGGATGGTGGAGTTGTCGTCGATGATGATGACTTTTGCCATAGATCTTTTCTTCTTCTACCGGCCGCTGTAAGGGCGGCCAAGAGTGAGGATGAAACGGGCTCCACCAATGGGAGATGTCTCAACCCATAACTGACCGTTGTGATGGACGGCGGTTTGGTACGCGAGGGCTAATCCAAGACCAGTTCCTTTCTGTTTGGTGGTATAGAACGGCGTAAACACACGCTTACGATGTTTGTCGGGAACGCCAGGACCATTGTCATCCACAATGAGGTGGAGGTATGGTCCACTGAACGCGCAGGAAATTTGAACGAGGCCAGAGGGCGGTGCGGCCTGGATAGCATTTTGCACCAGGTTTATCACTGCTCGGCGCAGCTCATCTCCATCAGCTTGTATATGGTGTGCAAAAACACTGCTGGTCTGGATGACGATACCCCGCTCCAGAGCGGATGCTCGGCTCAGCTCAACCACCTCATCAACAAGTATATCAATGGATAGTTGAAAGGTCTCTATGGGTTTTCTGCGAGCATAGTCGAGAAAGTCGTTGACCACTTTGGCGAGGATAGTGAGCTCATCGAGGATCTTATTGACGTTGCTTTGTCGGGGGTCTCCCTCTAAATCCTCACGCAGGATGCCCCCAAATAATTCGATGCCACCAAGCGGATTGCGTACCTCATGGGCGATGCCTGCGAGCATCATTTGCATGTGTTCGTCACGGGTCTTGAGTGAGGCACACATATGGGCCATGGTTTCCGCAAGCACGTGAGCTTCTGCCGGCCCTCCACGGGGAATGGGGGTGTCAAGCGCACCGTTACCGATCGCCTGAGCTGCAACTGATAATCGTTGAAGTGGTCGGGCGACCCAGCCGGCGAAGATGATGGCGGCACATCCCATGATCCCGAGGCCGGTGGTGATGACCAGCGCTAGCCGCTGACGCAGATAGCTGAGGTTTTGATGATAGGTCACCGGCGCTTCTATAGCTACGTAGGCTCGAATATGGTCATTGATGACCACTGGTGCATATCCGGTTTTTAACCATTCATGGTTGGGGCCTTCGAAGAGAATAGATGCTGCACTGTGCCCTTGCTGCACTTGTTGCAGTTCCGAATGATCGATCTTTGCTCTGCGATAGGGAGCACCGATAGGGTAGGTGTTGCTTGTATCTACCAAGACAGTGTTATTAAATATTTCAACAACGAGGATGCGTTGAGCGCTTACCGCTTCTCGAAGTTCCATGAGTTTCTGTTGCACGCGTCGGAAAGTCCGGGTGGTGTCGTCACCCGGACTCAGAACGGTGATGTACTCAGGAAGAAGGGAAGGGACGGCTTGGGCAGCGGCAACAAGCTGGTTTTCGAGAGCCTCCTCAAGAGCGTCGTGGGTGATGAGGTCAGCACGATATGCGACAAAGAACATGAGCATGCTGACAGGAAGCACAAAGGCCACAAGTAGTTGGATCCTCAGAGAGGGTCGTCCGAGAGCAGTTGGCCACTGGGTATATATACCCGATCAGGCGGGAGATATCAGGAAACCACCCAGGTATCTCCGCCCTTCAGTAGTTTTTCGATCGATGCATCAGGGCTTTTGTTCTGAGCGTCTGCAACCTGAGCGTTGACACCTTCATCGTAGGTGGGACGTTCTATCGCTCGGAAGACGCCGAGAGGTATGGGTGCCACCGGGGGCTCAAGCTTGGATAGCAAGAAAGGCAGTGTTCCTGAGGTGTCTGTTTCGTCGTAGACCAGGATGTCGCGCTCAGTGACTCCATTTTCTCCGAGGGTCACAACTTCCGGCGTCAGACTGTGAAGACCGCCGAGTCGGATCCCACGCTGTTTATCTGCACCAAATAGCAACGGTTTACCGTGCTGTATGTGTAGCTGCGTATCGGCCTTTGTGCCTTTGGTTGTGAAGTGAAGGAACGCACCATCGTTAAATACATTACAGTTTTGAAAAATCTCTACAAACGCGGTGCCTTTGTGCTCCGCGGCTCGTTTTAGTACCATCTCCAAGTGCTTGGCTTCCCGGTCGACCGATCGAGCCACAAATGAAGCATTGGCGCCAAGGGCAACGCTTAGTGGAGTGAATGGTTGGTCAATAGAGCCCATGGGGGTGGACTTAGTTTTCTTACCTGGTTCTGAGGTCGGTGAGTATTGACCTTTGGTGAGCCCGTAGATTCGATTGTTAAACATCAAGATCTTGATGTTTATATTCCGACGGAGGGCGTGGATAAGATGATTGCCCCCAATAGATAGAGCGTCACCATCACCAGTAATCACCCAAACGCTAAGTTCGGGGTTGGACACTTTCACGCCGGTAGCGATCGCTGGCGCACGACCGTGGATAGTATGGAATCCGTAGGTGTTCATGTAGTAGGGGAAACGGCTAGAGCAGCCGATGCCACTGATGAAGATAATTTTCTCTTTGGGTATGCCGAGGGTAGGCATGACCCGCTGTACGGATGCCAGGATGGCGTAGTCACCACATCCTGGACACCAGCGAACCTCTTGGTCTGTTTGAAAGTCTTTTTTTGTCACCGCTACCATGGTTGACCTCGGCTCTTGTTCTTCTCTCCGTGGATAGCGGAAAGAATTTCGCTCACCCGGAATGGTTTACCTTCGATCTTGTTGAGTCCTTCTGCCGGTATCAGGTACCGGGAGCGAAGTAGCATTAAGAGTTGGCCGGTGTTCATCTCCGGAACAATCACCCGCTTGAACCGGTGTAACAGTTCGGACAGGTTGCGGGGAAAAGGGTTCAGGTAACGAAGATGGGCGTGAGATACATCTAGTCCCTGTTCGCGACCGATTTGCGTGGCTTGACGCATGGCACCGAAGGTGGACCCCCAACCCAATAAAAGAATATCCCCCCCCTGCTCAGATCCATAGACCTTAAGGTCGGGGATGGTTCTTGCCATCCCCTCTATTTTTTTTGCGCGGACTTCGGTCATGCGCTGGTGATTGTCTGGGTCGTAGGAGATATGTCCGGTTTCGTAACTGCGCTCGAGACCGCCAATGCGATGTTCGAGTCCGGGCGAACCAATTTTTGGCCACACCCGAGCCAGGGTGTCTTCGTCGCGCTGAAACGGGTGAAAGTCATCCGAAGGGGTGGTCTGAAAAGTAGCTTTGACCTTAGGGAGCGCAGCCACATCGGGGATCTTCCATGGTTCCGAGCCGTTCGCCAAATAGCCGTCGCTGAGTACAATTACTGGTACCATGTAACCCAGCGCGAGTCGGAACGCTTCGATCATCATTTCGAAGCAGTCTGCGGGTGATTGGGGGGCAACGATGGCTACGGGTGATTCACCGTTGCGGCCAAACATTGCTTGCAGCAAGTCAGCCTGCTCCGTTTTGGTGGGCATGCCCGTGGAGGGGCCGGCTCGTTGTACATTTAAGACGACCAAAGGGAGTTCAGCAGCCACGGCAAGACCGATCGCCTCACCTTTGAGGGCGATACCCGGTCCGGATGAGCCAGTCATGGCCAGTTGGCCGGTCCAGGCGGCGCCGATCGTTGCTGCTACTGCCGCTATCTCATCTTCGGCCTGCACGGTTTTCACACCAAAATGTTTGTGACGTGAAAGCTCATGCAGAACGTCAGAGGCAGGGGTGATAGGATAGCTACCATAGAATAACGGAAGACCAGCTTGTTGACCGGCAGCGATCGCACCCCACGCGGTGGCCTGGTTACCGGTGATGTTGCGATACAGACCAGGCTCTAGCTGAGCAGAATTAATTTCGTAGGTTTCTTGGAAGATTTCGGAGACGTCCCCATAGAGGTATCCAGCTTTGAGCGCTAGGCGGTTGCCTTCTGCGATGGTCTCTTTACTTTTAAACTTCTGCTCAATAAATCTTAGAGTGTACTCCAATGGTCGGTCATATAAGTAGTACAGAAGACCGAGAGTCCAGAAATTTTTGGCTCGACCCACCTCTTTGAAAGACAGACCGGTCTCAGCGAGAGCCCTCTCTGTTTGCGTGCCGATGTCGATGGCGAATAGCCGGTACGCGTTAAGAGAATCATCCTCTAAAGGATTGGATGTGAAGCCGGCCTTGTCTAGGTTTGCGGGGGTAAATGCATCCTGATTGATGATCAGGATACCTCCCGTCTTGAGATCGGACAGATTGACCTTCAAGGCTGCCGGATTCATGGCCACCAACACATCGGGAGCATCTCCTGGCGTGTAGATACTTTTTGCGGCGAAGTTCAGTTGAAAACCAGATACCCCGAATAGGGTACCTGCGGGTGCTCGGATTTCGGCGGGGAAATCTGGAAATGTTACTAAGTCATTACCCGCCAATGCGGCGGTGTTGGTGAATTGGCTTCCAGTAAGCTGCATGCCATCCCCGGAGTCGCCGGAAAAGCGGATCACGGCGGATTCGAGGTCGACAGGCCGTCCTTTGGGACGGGGAAGATTCACCATTTGGGTTGGGGACGCGGTCATCAACAAGCCTCTTCACTGGTGCTCCTGGCCGGCATGGTCAGGTCTTACACAGAGCAGTGAGCATATTTTCTGTTCATCTCTAGCGGCCATTTTCGCCGTCAGTGAACTTTAGCGTTGTGGGCTATTTAGACATAATTTCGCAACCAGTGCGATCGATATGTCGCTGAAGACGCGACGGAACACCGCGCCCTATTTCTCACTTAGGTATTGGAGGAGTCCTTCGTAGGCGAGGCGAAGCTCGCGAGCGAGTTGGTGGGCAGCGCGAATACTTTCTGGATCACCAGCGTGTTTGTCAGGATGATACCGCCTCATCAGGCGACGATATGCGGCTTTGACCTCGTCAGCGGGGGATCCAAGCGGCAACTCTAGATTGGCGTAGTAGCGGCGGATCTCGCTGGTTTCACCGCCGAGAGGGGTGGGGCCACTACCCGCGGTTTTGAGCTCCTGCTCCACTTCTTGGCGCATTCGCTCGTACTGGCTTTCCCAGCCAGTATCTCGACGTGAACGGCCCAATTCCCACAGACCAACCGCGGCTGCCCGCAATCGCGCAGCGGCGTGGTTGGTCTCGATGCGGGCTAAGTTCAGCAACCTTCGGCGGAGCATAAATGCTCAACCATCTTTCACGAATTTGGCGCCCGGAGCCAGTGTCACTAGGATTCAAGACTGATGGGTGGGTCTTTTCGTTGGAAAATGGTACATCAGTACGGCTTGAATCGATGGGTATATCCGATTTGGATGGTCCGCGGTCTACCAGGGCGGGCACCAAATGGTCGTCGAGAAGCGATGTAGGCGTTATCCAAAAGGTTGTCGATCCGGAAGTAGGCTCGACTTTCCTCCGTAAGGTCCAACTGGAGGCTCATGTCCACAATGTGTTGGATATCAGTGAAGTCCTCTCGGGTGAGTCCATCCTCGCCAATGTCACCGGCGGAGCTCTTGTTTCGCATCCGGTCCACGAAGGTGTACGAGAGACTGAGTGAACTCACTAGGCTTCCGAGGGGGACCGAGACAATCGCCATCAGGTTGGTCTGATGCTCGGGGACATATGGCAATCGGTCACCGGTTTCAACCTCCTCGAATTGGGGTTGATTGGAGCTGAAGCCTTCTTGAAACTCCGAGAGGGTCAGGGTGTACTGTCCCGATAGCTCTAGTCGTACCAAGCCTGGTAGGGCAAAGCGTTGACGTAACAGGAGCTCTGCTCCGTAGATATATACCGCGCCAGCGTTGAACTGCCGATCGATCTCTTCATTTTCGCATCCTGCGCTGCCAGTGCAGGTGACCAACAAGTTTCGGTAGTTGTTGAAATAGCCGATCAGCTCCGCCGAAGTGCTTTTCGTTGAAAAGCGAGTTCCCAATTCGTAGTTGGTACTTGCTTCTGGTTCGATCACGTCTGATTGCCCTGGGCTCACCGGACTAAAGCCTCGATGGACGCCAGCGAGAAAGCCGAGCGTTGGGGTAAGTTGGTAGAAGACTCCCAGTCCAGGCACCCATATGGTGTCGTTTCGGTTACCCTGCACAATATTTGTGGGATCGCTAAAATTGTTGCTGTCCGTTGATATGACCTCAACCCGTAGCCCAGGGGTAATGACCAGGTCTTCAAAGAGCTGGATGTCATCGGAAACGTAGGCGGAAAAGGCTGTCGCTGATTCTTTGTTGGTCAATATAGGGTAGCGGTCTACGTCTGCCTGCACCAAGGAACCTAAGCGGTTGCCCCGAACGACCATCTCAAAGGTACGTTCCGTGTGTGTTCGCTCGATTTCATCATAGTGAATCCGAGCTCCGAACCGGATTTTTTGCTCAAGCTGGGTGGTGTGCTGAAGAGATAGGCTTCCATCAAGCTGAAATCCTTCGCTCACGAACGAACGATCATTGGTGCCAACCAAAAGCTGACCGGAGGACCCCAGTTCCGAGGAGCCAATTTCGCCACGGAGGATTTGCAGTTGCGCATCGCCTATAAGACCGCGGGTTTGGGTGCTCAGGATATCGGAAGGTAGACGGGCAGAGTTGTCTGAACGGTCGCCGACCAGGTTCAGTTTGAACCATGCCCTGGAAAAATTGTGCCGATAGGCGGTGAGTCGAGCTTCGAAGAGCTCTGTGATCGAGACGCGATAAGCGGCTTGAAGTTGTGTACGCTCCCAATTCATGTTGGCGAGGGCGCTGGCTCGGTACCGCCGATAGGGATTGGCGCGGAAGTCCTCATCGGTGAGGCCGAGGTAAGTTTCGTTAGATAGTTCGTCGGCCCAACCCAACTTAACTTCTAGTCGGTGGAAGATGTTTTTGGTTGGGTTGGAGTTGAGGCGAAACTTCGCCATGACTTCATTTTTTTCAAAGCCGGTGTTGCCGCCCCCATCGAGTTCCTTGAAGCCGGAACTAGCTAGACGAACTCCTTCAGCAAGAATGCCGATATAGTCATTGCCCACTCCGAATCGAGCATGTCCTTTGACGTAGCCAAAGTTACCTGCGGCCACATCTACGAGTCCCTCGTAACCATCATCGGGAACTTGGGCAGTTAGATAATTAATTGCACCGCCCACCGTATAAGGGCCAGTCCGAATGGCGGCCGGCCCCTTAAAGACCTCTACACCTATCATACGGGTGGTTAAGGGGACAAAGTACGCAGCTGGTGCGGAGTATGGTGCGGGGCCGAGAAGTACACCGTCCTCCATGAGCACCACTTTTGCGCTGCGTTCGGAGCTAGCGCCACGAATCCCAATGTTGGGGCGAAGGCCAAATCCATCTTCATCGCGAACGTAGACCCCGGGCACTTGATTCAATACTCTCTGAACGTCATCGTACTCAAAACGGGACAGTGTGCTCTCGTCGATCACATGAGCTGAACCGGCTATTTTTTGTGTGCCTTGGCCTCCTCGTTGGCCAATGATAGAAATGGTTTCTGTGGGTCTCGACACATAGTCGGCGCTTGTTGAGGTATTGACGAGGGTGTTTTGACTGAAGAAGGTGAGTGAGACTATAGCTATAGATGACGGATTCATGGGGTAGATGCTTTGTACATAATAAGTGGTGGTGTATTAGGAGCTGGCATAAGCCAGCGGCTGTAGTTACCGCTGTCGGTGAGGTGTTGGATATTCATCGTTGGATCAACGAGGCGGGCGGGGGGGCGGCCGTTAAGTGATACCCAAGCATCAACGCGAACTTCGACAGGCTGTCCCCAGCGGTGTTCATACTCGCTCCCAATGTGTTTGCCGAGCTGAAGGATAAGATCCGGCTGCCCGCACATGTCGCTAAATTGCCGCCAGGTAAGGTACTTTAGCGCAGATATTTCTATGTCTCGAGTGTCTCCCGACTTTCGTATTCGGTAGTAAATATCCCCACCCTTCGATCGCACCATGACTTTCCAGGCAAAGCGCATGCCTTGTTCATTCCAAAGCACATCCCCTGGAATAAAAATAGCTCGTAGCGGTATGCTTAGTTGTAGCAGTGCGTAGAGCGTGACTACAGAGAGGACTGGCCAGGGCGTAAGCGGGTGGGACGTGGAAGTATCTGATGACCCAATAGCTGGTGAATGCGGAATGAAAGAACCACGAGATAGCCAGCGCTGGGGCCAGCACGGCTCAAAGAACACAGTCGTGACTACGATCATGATGACTGGGAACATTCCGATGTTGAATAAGAGGCCGGTGCTAAGATGGAAGAGTATCACCGCCATGTAGGCAAGAGGCCGTGTTTGACGAATGAGCAAAAATATCCAAACAGTTAGATCATAGAAAAACCCAGCCCAAGACATAACTAGGGGGGCGCAAGGAAGACCAACAAGCGGACCAATAAGCCAAGTCTCGGTGCGAGCATGCAACCAAATAGAAAGTGGTTGGCCGTAAAAGAGCCAATCCGGCTGAAACTTGGCGATGGCAGCATAGAAGTATACTATTCCCACCTGGAGGCGCAGAAGATATGTGGCCCACGCTGGAAAGTGGGTGCGGGGTTTACGTAGGCCTAGGGCCACATCCGCAGACCACATACCATTGAGGGGAAGAAAGATCATAATGCCTGAAATTAGACATACGAGATAGTAATGATTGAGGTAGAGAGTGACATCAAGTAGCTGAATATAGCAAAAACCCAAGCAAAAAATTATCACAGCGACCCGATAGAATAGGCCGATGCTTATTGCTGCAGATGCTAAGGCTACTATACTATATAGAATATACATGACCTCAGTCGAACCAACTGAGGCCCACGAAAAACCAGGATATTTAAAGAAAAAACGGGGTTCAGCGTACAGTCTTTCTATCCAGCCATTGGCCATGAATCGGCACAAACTGAAGACCATCATGGCGCCAAAAAGTGTGCGCAAAACGGCCAATGCAGCTAAACATTTTGGGGCGCTGAGTTTATGATGGAGCCTCGAAGTGAGCTGAGTAGTCTGACTGGACATGAGGCTAAGGAATTAGTTTCTCAGTCGTTGTCACCGGCGGCAGCTTCGGGGACATCGAGGGCTAAGGTACTGCTAAGTTGTGTTTTGAGGAGTGTACCAATATCTCGCAGGATTTGGTAAAGCTCTTCAGTTTCTGGTCTTTCAAGATTTTCCGCGAGAGGTGAGGACACAGCAGCAGTAGCTTGGATAGCGTTGGAGGTGAGTTGAGCTAGTTCTTCGGCTAGCTCATTGGCATTCATCTCTTCGAGAAGCTCTAGAAAACCAACTGCTTGCTCATCATCTGGCTCGCCCCCATGTAACAGGCGTTCAAAGCTCTTTAGGTTCGCTTGTATCCACTCTAAAGACTGTTGAGCGAATTGAGATTCGAGGGCGTCCGGGCAGACCTTCTGAGAGCAGAGGGCCGTAATACCCAAAGGCTCCCCGAGTTTGCTATCCTTAAGAGATATTTCGAAGTAGAACATGGACGCAAAGATCTGGTCGAGTGCGTCCTGGCTTGTGCTATAGACGTCTGAACTGGTTCCTGCTGTGCGCAGCTGCTCACCGAAGCCCATCTTCCATTCATTGAGGAGGGTTTCAGAATCTTCTGCGATCTTTGCAGCAACCACCGCTGCGTATTCCGCACGGTTTTTGATTATCCCTGCTTCTCCGAGGGCGTCCCACCGTCCTTGGCTATTGAGAGAGTGTTGGTTCGGACATGTATTGCTAAAGTCGGAACTAAAGAGCAAACGTTCCAAGGCGTCCAAACCATAAGCGGTCACTAGTGAGTTGGTGAAGAAATCGGTCTCAGAATAGGCTGCATCTACGGTCTCTTCGTCAACTTTGCAGGTGTTGACCACCGGCCATGAATAGATGCGGTTTCGGAGGTCAGTGCCTCCGAAGAAGGTGACGTTGTCCCCATAAGGGCCTAGCTGAAGCAGTTCCGCTTCTTGGATTGCAGCACTTGCAGTGATAAACGCGTCTTGGGCGTCTTTCTGACTTGTTGTTTGGTTGTCACTAGAACTAGCGCTAGCATATGCTTCAACGGCGATTTGAAGAGATTTTGTAGCGTCCGCCAAGCGCTCGTAAGTAGGGAGAAATACATTGTCAACTTGTGAGAGGAGGAACGCCTGACGTGCCAGGGCTTGAACTCCACCATCAACTCCGGGCGGTTCTTCTTCTTTTTGGGTATCGGAACAGGAAGAACCCAGTGAAAAAGCCCACGCAAATAAAGCGGTGTAAAATAAAGAACTTCGGGTGGGGTTGCTGCATTTAGTCAGATAAACCATTGTTTTGTTCCTCTTCTCACAAGTAACTCAGGGCTCACCAGCCGTTAAGACCGTCGTTGTCTCCTAGGTTCTCAGCAGCAAAGCCGTACACTTCACCCAAGGTTTGCCGAGCGGATAGTAGCGCGTCTTTGTATGCTGCAATTTCCTCATCGGTTGCGGTGGGAAGCACCGGAGCGTCTCCCATTTGAGTGAGGATCTCGGCGAGTTTACCAGTGTTTTCGTCAGTGCTAAAGGGACTGTGCTTAACGTTAAATTGAAGCCCCAAGGCGAAGCCCTTCATTTCGGACCAGTGTTTGGCATGATCTTCAAAGCGGTAGTAAGGGGCGGCAACATCGTTGAGATCTTCCTCAACACCGAACAGGTTCATGTCGCGGAGAGTGTCGTTGATATAATGCACCACGGTGGCTGCAATGGCTTTTTCCCATGCACCAATGGCCGTGTCTCGAAACTCGAGAAGTTTGGTCATATCGTCTTCGGATAGGTCACCATTGGCGTTTACGATGAGTGTTCGCCCCCCAAGAAACGCGTCAAAAGCATCTTTGGTATAATCTGTTGTTGCTTCTGGGGAACTACCAAGATCTCGCTTGGCCGCGTTGGTGGAGGCGCCAAAGTTAAACTCAGAATAGAAATCTATATTATTGTCGTCATTGAAGTCTTTGGTAACGCCACCGGCGATTTCTTCATCGGTATAGTCAGCATAGTTACGCGCGGCTCCGAAGTACCCAAAGCCTTCGTCCCACGCATGCTCCAAGCTGGAGTAGGCCTCATCTTCGCTCTGATCGTTGCTGCTATCGAGCCCCTCGTCGAGGTAGTCATCAGCACCTTGGGAAAAGGCTATCGCCCCCAGCAGGTATTTTTGAATTAGTTGTTGGTAGTCTATTCCTTCAGGGCTGACAAATGTATTACTTATATCTTTTCCATCAGGACCGATTGTTCGATTACCACTAATGCGATCAACAAAGAGGGTGCTAAGTTCGTCTACCATGGCCAAGAAAACAGCAGTAGGGCTGAGGACCTCGTCATCAGCCAGATTTCCTCGGGGGTAGCCAACAACATCCTCAGCAAATTCTGCGCGGGGGTCCACGCCAGCGAACTTGTCTTTTAGATTTACGGCAGGGCTAAGATCGGCCCAGGTGGCTTGTAGGGGTTCAATTTCACCGGTAGGGATATTTATAGCGAGGGTGTCATCACCGGCGAAATCATAGAAAAATGTCATCGATTCAGCGATGGCAGCCTGGTCTGAATCCGCAAATTTATCGTTTAGAGCAGTTTGGTTTCCAAGATCGCCGATGAAAGACTTGAGAGTATCTATGAGAATATGGCGCTTGATTTGCCCGGTGTAAAAGACGCTTGATCCATCAGTAATAAACCTACTGCTAAAAGTATAGGTAGCTGGCACCTCGATGGGGGTGAACCCTCCATTTCCGTTTCCATCTTCGTTTCCGTTTCCGCTTTCGTTTCCGCTTTCGTCTAGAAGTTGAAAATCGTCGTCATCTCCACAGCTGGAAGTCATGAGACCGGTGGCGAGTACTCCGACCAAAGCGAGCCTGCAGGAGTTGGTTTGCACCCAAAATTTGAAGGGATTACGCACTAGAGCCTTCGGCAAGGTACTAATGATCATGTCTGTCATCGCTAAAATCATTGGTTTTAATAGTCAATCGCAAAAAACCTAGCCTAGGCAAGTTAGGGATAGTGGTTGAGGTGTCTGGCTGGAAGAGGATAAATAAATAAAAATAAGTATTTAGACTGTGTTTTGCTGGTTTTTTGTGCCGGGGTATGGGCGTGTAAAGAAAAACTTACGGCCATTAGAAGAGCGGATGGTTTCCCGCACATATCCTTTGGTCATTGACATACTGTGGCGGCGGACTTCCTTTTATGCGGTAGACTAATGTGAGCTTAACCGATGGGAGGGACGAATGATTTTATGAGGTGTTCATACCTTGTAGGGGCCGTTCAGCTTTTGCTTGTGGTATGGGTATGGCAAAGCGTGTTTGCTCAAGGAGATAAGGTTTTCGGAGCGGTTCGGCTTTTACAGCAAAGACCGCTTGAATTGATTCTGTAAAAATCAACAAGGGGTCGCGCAGCGGGGTATAGCCCGGCGTAGCAGCAGGAACTTGGGTTCAACCCAAGTGATTTCTGCTGTAACGGTGGCGAGCTACCGAATGGTGATGAACATCTCAGCAAATTTAGACTGTCAATATAGTTTTTTGATGGGTTATATTAAGAGCTGACTGGTTATGTTTGTGTCGGAGTATTGACTACTTAAAACTGTCGGATGCTTTCTAACACAGGATAGTTCTCATCTGCTTGCAGCAGCGAATTTCGCTCGAATTATATCTAAACTTTGGTCGTTACGCTCGGCGAAGCTTCATGGGGGTTCAGTCGAAGCTTTGAGTAAACGGAGGAGGCTAGCTAGGGCGTGCCTTGACCCTCCGGACCGCGTTCAGACTTGTTTTCTGCGTTTGTGTTTGTGAGGGGTCGGTGGCTTCACCCCCCTTTCGAGCCCCTCGGCTGGGTACATCCATCCCGTACCCTCCCTCCGGGGCTGACCCCTGACACACTTTGGCTACGGCGTCATCTCCGCAGTCAGAGTGTAAAGACACGCCCTAAGTTGTTGATTTTTGGTCTCCCTGGTTTGTTGAACCCATATGCATCTATCTAGCGGTGACAAGTTGGATTTGGCTTTGATGATTGGTTGAGTGAACATTTGAACGGAATTGGTTGAACCGCCGGGATGAATGGTTCGCAGATCGCAGACTGCTTGCATAAAGTAGGCGTTGTTGGGCTTGCCGATTTGGCGAGCAGTTAGGGGCAGCTCTTGCGTTTGATGTCGGTGCGGCGGTATGGAGCAATTGCACTATTACTAATCAGCAGAGACGGGCGTATTGCGAAACTAGGAGAAGACCGTTGGTGATTTTTGAAGTGCTTGAGTGTCCGTGATTTGTCGTCGCCGTGCCTGGTCTTTACGTTCCGTGTGTTACGGCTGTCCCCTCGGAAGCCGAATATTTAGTCACTAGTGGCTCTGTGCGATAGTTCCTTGTTGAGTTCAGCTTCACTCCCCAAAAAGCGAGAGAGACCGAAACCAGAGTAAGGGTGTGGGGTGTGGAGTCCTGATGGAATCGTTTAGGGCGGTGGCTAGTCACCAGTTACAGTCGTTGGATTGCGCAAAAGGGTATCTGGTGTCCAAGAATGCCGCAAAATTGCTCGAAAAAGCTCCATTTTCTAAAAGCTAAAAAAAAGAGAATAAAAAGTCTTGCAAGCCACCACGGCTCTGCTAAAAAGCGCCTCCCGACGCGGTGATTACGCCAAATTGGGCAGGCTAAGTTGTCGTCGCTGGACGAACGCTGGTCTGGGTTATCTTTTCTAGAGGCAGCTTCGCGATAGGCAATTTGCATTTCGGTCGTGGGTAGCTAATAAAAAAGATAGCAAAAAAAAGACTTGGCAAAGAAGTAAAGCTGAGTGCAAGCTGAGAAAACTGCTGACGGGCATAGCTCATAAAGTCAGCCGTTCGAACTTTGAAAACTGAATAGCATCTTGAGATAAGTTGGTCTCGAGTCGATGAATAACTA
>JAHQVK010000118.1 GCA_019634385.1 Myxococcales bacterium
AGACCCCTTGAATTGATTCTGTAAGCATCAATTCGGGGTCGCGCAGCGGGGCATAGCCCGGCGTAGCGGCAGGAACTTGGGTTCAACCCAAGTGGTTTCTGCTGTATTAAGCGGCTGGTGGGAAAGGGTTTGCGCAATTCGCGAAGGTATTTTTGCGTGAAACATTCAAACGAAGAGGATGTTTACTTGAGGTGCAAGCCCGTGGTGCCTCTATCGGTGGCACCGATGATGGATCGTACTGATCGTCATTTTAGGTATCTAATGCGACAAGTAACATCCAGAACCCTCCTGTACACGGAAATGGTGACCACCCAAGCTATTCTCCGATCGGGCCGGTCCGAGCAGCTGCTTGGGTACCATCCAGTGGAACGACCCTTGTCCCTGCAACTAGGTGGGGATGATCCGGAGGCACTGCGTGTCTGCGCTCAGATGGCTGAAGACATGGGCTACGATGAGGTAAACCTCAATTGTGGATGCCCAAGCGATCGGGTTCAGAAGGGAAGGTTTGGGGCCGTTTTGATGAAGTTCCCAGATCAGGTGGCTCGATGCGTCACGGCGATGAAGAGTGAGGTAAGTATCCCGGTTACGGTCAAGCATCGCATTGGTGTAGATGATCTGGATACTTATGATGATATGCGCCGCTTTGTAGATGTGGTGAGCGGAGCGGGGGCCGATCGGTTTACGGTGCATGCTCGCAAAGCCTGGCTAAAAGGCCTTTCTCCTAAAGAGAACCGCACCATACCTCCGCTTCGGTACGCGGACGTATACCGGCTGAAGACAGAGCGACCGAACTTGGTCATTGAACTCAACGGCGGAGTTGAAACTATGAGCGATGCCGTTGAGCATCTTCAATATATTGATGCGGTAATGATCGGCAGAGCTGCCTACAACGATCCAATGATGTTCGCGGCCGCAGATAGATTACTTGGGGGTGGCGAGGCCAGTATCCGCCTTCAACCCGAAGATGTTGTCCGAGCAATGATCCCATACGCGGAGGAGATGACCAAAGATCATCACACTCGGCCGTTGACTATTGTTCGCCACTTGATGGGCCTGGTCAGCGGGCAACCGGGTGCTCGTACGTTTCGACGAGTATTGTCGGAGGAAGGACCGCAGGCGGAGAATGCGGGGACGTTGATAAAGAAGGCCCTCGATGCTTTTGAGCTTGCTCGAGATGTGGTGCTCGACAACCCAACCGGGATCTACAGCAAACACCACTTCTGATGTATCAGCCCCAGGCGGTGAGTGTGATGGCCCAAATCCACGTTGGTCAAGGAGGAGTCACGACCACGTATCGTTTGGCGGATAGCTCCGCAAGGGCGAGGGTAGTGGCGTATCGGTCGTATGGTGAACTGCTCACGATATTGATGAGGCCTTTACCGGGAGCGGCAAGAGTATGGACCACCCGAGCTTCCTCACTCACCTCCGGTGCTGGCTGAGGCTCAGAAACTTCTTCTGGAACGCCAAATGGATCCACATCGTGAGAGGGATGGGGGAGAGGGACACGCCGCCCGATTATCCATTCCATGGATGGGATATGTCTACGCGCCCAGGGCCATTCCTCGACCAATCTCAGCCCTTTTAGGAGCATATGGTTCACATTAATTGGGTGTGCCCAAGGATCGGGTAAATGAGGCTCACTCTCTTGGAATTCATAGGTTCCCGATGACCACGTGAAAGGACTCATGAGGATATTCCAGTGGATGACGGTGGTGTGCTGACGGATGGTTTCTTCATTGAGGTGATTGTGGCTCAAAAGGAGCTCACTGAGCGAGGCTCCGGTTTGTGCACGTAGCTCCAGGAGGTCGTTCAGAATAGTACTGGTGATGAGATCGGCTTGGAGAAGGCGGACACCGAGGGTTCCATCATGACTGGTGGAGCTGGAATGGACTTTCACAACCATGCCGGTAGCGATAAAAATCTCGGTTGTGCTTGCGTTGGTATTCAGTCGAAGGTGGCCCGACCGGCTACCTTGAGATAGGAGCTGCAGCACGTCTGCTAGGCCGTAATTTGGTATTCGACCGCAAAGAGGCATCGCTAGAGTCCGATACTACGTTCTGGTGCAATCACCAATCGTCTCCTGTCTACGTACTGAGTCGCCCCGGTTGTCAATCGCTTCTGGCGAGAGGAGGCGTACAAAACCCTATTCAGGGCGAAAGGGTTGGTGATGCCTGCCACCATTGCTGGAGGATGAGGGTGGAAGCCCGAACCAAACGTTCTATTCCGTAAGATGAAACACTACATCGATAGAGCGTGAGCTGCATATAGCCCGAACGGATGGCCAAGGTTACACCGTGAGCTTGGGATTCTCGGCGGACGTCGGTTAGATCAAAAAACGCTCGATCGATCAGGTGTTGGGTGGCTAGTAGATCGTCACCGTACGTTAGGAACCGACCGCGAAGCCCTTCGCTTATCACCGAGAGGCGCGGAACATGTCCCCAGTTTGATGGGGCTTTGCCCCAGACATCCCATCCGATCCACACTCGAGGACTGGCTTGCGCCAAGTCCACAGGCAGGGCCAGAGTGGACTCTAATATGGCGTACTGCCCAATTTTCGCTCTAACATGGAGTTCTTGTCCAGCATTTGCGAGGCGGAGGACCGGTCCGTGGATTCCACGGTTGATTCTAGAGCCTGATGAAGGAGGGAGTCTGGTTTGCGCTTCAACACATGCGCGATACCACGCCTCCCTCTCCCGGGCCCGTTTCCGTTCCTGGTTGCCCAGATGGATCACGCCTATTGTGACGCTGGCTGCGGATACTAGGACCACATCAAGCATAGTGCCTACATGTACATTCCGCCGTTAACATTGAGCACGTGGCCGGTGATGTACTTTGCTCGGTTGCTGCATAAGAAAGCCACGGCATTGGCAATATCTTCGGGGGTCCCCATATCTCCGAGGGGAATGGCATCAACCATCTTGGCTCGCATCTCTTCCGAGATATCCGCGGTCATATCGGTGCTGATGAATCCAGGAGCAACCACGTTACAGGTGATATTGCGACTACCAAACTCTTTTGCGATCGACTTGGATAGACCATCCAGGGCGGCTTTGGTCGCGGCGTAAGCCGACTGTCCGGTATTGCCCATTTCCCCTACCACACTTCCTAGATTCACGATGCGACCCCACCGAGCTTTGGTCATGGGACGAACTGCGGCTCGAACCAAGGCAAACGGACCAAACACGTTTGTGCGAAAAATGGTTTCCAGGTCGGTGTCTTTGAACCTCATGATGAGATTATCGATAGCGACCCCCGCATTGTTGACCAGTATGTGAAGCCCACCTTTGTCCTTAACCAAAGTATCAACGGCGGACTTGCACGCTGAGGGGTCCTTAACGTCGAAGCCGATGGCTTGGGCTTGGGTATCGTAGGTTTCGACAATTTCGCGAACCACCCGCTCGGCAGCATCGCGGTTCGAACTGTAGGTCAGGGTTACGTCAGCACCCTCACTCGCGAGCTGGTGAGCAATGGCACGCCCGATGCCACGAGAACCGCCGGTAATCAGGCAAACACGCCCCTTGAGTTCGAGATCCATACGGAGGACCTATACATCTGATGGCATGGGTGCAAGCGGTGCTTGCGCTTATTCGAAGAGCTTTTTGAGGCTATCGGGATCATGCGCTGGAGATACTTTCAATGACCGATCAATTCTTCGGGCTAAGCCCGCCAATACCCGTCCTGGTCCAACTTCCACCGCCTGGCTTGTGCCCATGGAGATGGCTTGCTGTACGACCTCAACCCAGCGGACGGGCGCGGTGACTTGTTGCACGAGTAGGGCTTTAACCCGAAAAGGGTCATGGTTAGGTGTGGCCTCTACATTGGTAATAACTGGATACTGCATGGGCCCGACTGGCACGGGGATCAAAGCTTCACAAAGCCTATCAGCCGCCGGCTGCATGAGTGGACAATGGAACGGGGCGCTCACTGGGAGCCGGACGATTTTTTTGGCACCGGCTTGGGTAAATGCGGTCTCTGCATTTTCGACCGCACGGGCGTGTCCGGAGACTACCGTTTGCTCCGGAGAATTGTAGTTGGCAGGCTGAAGTATGGCCCCGGTTTGGGTTTCAACCTCACGACAAATGGTTTCAATAGTTGCTGCCGGGATTCCAATCACGGCGAGCATGGCTCCTTCACCATCGGGAACTGCGTCTTGCATCAAGCGGCCTCGAGTGTGGACCAGTTGAACGGCGTCATGAAAGTGGAGTGCTCCGGTCACAACCAGAGCACTCCATTCGCCTAATGAATGACCAGCCACTACGGATGGGCGGAAATCCGGGCGTATAGTTTGTATCGCTCGCCAGGTGGCAATACTGGTAGTAAGTATCGCCGGCTGGGTTATCTCGGTGCGGCGTAGCTCCTCTTCGGGACCTTCGAAACACAAACGCGATAGATGAAAGCCGAGAGCGTCATCCGCGGCTTCAAAGACCTGACGAGCGGCGGGAAATGTTTCTGTTAGGGCCTGGCCCATTCCGGGGGTCTGGCTCCCTTGACCGGGGAAGAATAATGAAACCACAAGCACCCGTAATGGCACTGAGCTCATGGCTTGTAAATGATCGCTTAGTCTTCTCCCTCTGAAATTGTGAGGGATGATTAATTGGGGGCTGCAGCGAGTTTCTTTCGGTGACCCGTAACGGTCCTTTGAAGACAACCGTTGCGAAAACCGTTAACGCCTGGACATGTTAAGAGCTCGAATCGTCGGTACTGGAAGCTATGCACCGGAAAAGGTGGTCACTAATGACGAACTCGCTGCCCAACTTGCGGAGATCAATGTCGAAACCAGCGACGAGTGGATTCGGACTCGAACCGGCATAGCCCAGCGTCATTTCGCCCCTGAGGGAGAGGATGCCTCAGACATGGCTGCGGCGGCCGGCCGCTCGGCTTTGCAGATGGCAGGCATTGAAGCGAAAGATCTTGATCTGATCGTTGTGGGTACGGTGACCGCAGACATGCCGATGCCGGCATGTGCCGCCTTTGTGCAGCACAAAATTGGTGCGACATGCCCTGCTTTTGATCTGTCGGCAGCTTGTGCGGGATCCATCTATGCGCTCAAGGTTGCAGAGCAGTTCATTCGCGGTGGTGGAGCCAAAAATGTGCTTGTGGTGGGCGTCGAGCTGCTCTCACGTATCCTCGATTGGCACGATCGGACCACTTGCGTGTTGTTTGGTGATGCGGCCGGAGCGATGGTGCTTCGGGCTGAATCCGGAGAGCAAGGGGTTATTTCCTGCCGTTTGGCCACGGACGGTGCCCTTACCGATATTCTGAAGATCCCCGGTGGAGGATCAAAGCATCCTCTCAATCAGGAAACCGTGGATCGTCGTCTCGGCTATGTGGTTATGAATGGTCGAGAGGTGTACCGAACCGCCGTACGCGCGCTCTCGGAGACGATGCTGACCACCCTTAAGGAAAGTGGCATCGGCATTGATGACCTCCACTGGGTTGTGCCGCATCAGGCTAATATTCGTATCGTTGATACCGTTTTTGAGCGCCTTAATATTCCCAAGAGCAAAGCAGTACTCAATATTGAAAAATACGGGAACACCTCCAGCGCATCCGTGCCGGTGACCCTTGATGAGGGAGTTCGTGATGGTCGCATTCGTGAGGGCCATCTGGTGGGCTTGATGGCCATCGGAGCCGGAATGAGCTGGGGGTCTGCGCTTGTCCGCTGGTAGGGGGCGTGACCTGGATAGACGTATTCAGGTCGCCGCCAAGGAAAGAAGAGCCTAGTCGGCTTCAATCTCCATAACTTGGCGGTCCCCATACCAACCGCAGGCCGGACACATGCGGTGAGGTAGTTTGGGGGCCGCACAGCTGGGACAACTCACGATCGTTGGCCCTCTGAGGGCGTCGTGAGAGCGCTGGTTGCCACGTCGAGACCGGGACTTTCGTTTGCGAGGGACCGCCATGGGACGGCGGCTATGCGGCTTCGGGGTCGCACTGTCAATGATTTCCTGTTCCGCCTCCGTGATTTGTCTCATCAATCTCACGTTTCAACGCTCGAAGCGCTGCCCATCGAGGATCTCCTTCAGCATTGGAAGCCTCGATCTCCGCGTTGGCTTCGCGGATGAGCTGCTGGGTTCGTAGATCACAGGCGTCGGTATCCTTGCAGGTGGGCGATGAAGGTAACGCTAGTTGTATCGCCTCTCGGACGATGTCGAGCAGGAACACGTCGGTCCCTTGGTAACTGTCTTCATCCAACGCTTCTGGTTGAGGAAACGTCTCCTCATCCCACGACTCCAGTTGCGGGTTTTCAAGGTCTGAGGGTTTGGAAGCAGTGCCGATGCCCTCAAGGGGGTCTTTATCGGGATGGAGAGTGATCTCCACCGGTGCGTGGATGCGGGGCCGTACATCGCACAGGCAACGCACGCAGCAGCTGTTGAGGGTGAGTTCAACGTGTCCATGAATGCGAATGGTGGGTCGTTGTGTGGTGGTTCCGGGGCGAAGCTGTGTGGCGGGAACCACCTCGATGTCTAGGTCCGCTGGTCCCTCCGGATGAAAGCGGACGCTCCCTCTCGCGGGGCCGTGTTCGAGGAGATCCGAGAGCAGCGTTTCGCTGACTTTCTCACCATAATGAAGCCCCTCGTTAGGCAGCTCTTGGATCTGCAACGGGCGGGTGATCGAGAGTCCCAGTTCGAACGCCTGAATCGTTGGCACAGCGCTCAAGCTCTGCAGCCCCACCGGGCATGTCAACATTCATCCGCCCACCAATCCGCATAGACGATGTGTGCATAAATAGGATGTTTGTCGTCAAAAGTGTGTTTTAGACATTCAAAAACCTGAATATATGCACGAATTTTCGTCAAATTGGTGAGGAGGCCACACGCCAGCTGGGGAGGGGAATAGCATTATTTTACAGGGTAAGCGCTTGAGTCTTAGCCTCTTTTTATAGCGAATAGGCGATTTGCGGGAATGGCACAGGACGTGGATAAGCCAAGACTACGCGAGATGCGAACCGCGTTCTTAGGGCCTGTAGGCCATGGAGTGAAAAGGGGTCGAAGTTAATGTATAAGTCTCGACAGGGTACGAAGCGTTTAATGGCGCCAGCTTTCTTGGTGTCAGCCTTTGCTATCACCAGTCAGCTTGGCTGTGGTGGTGCGGAAGCTCCACCACCAAATGATGATGCTGTAGTAGATCCAGGAATTCAATGTCCTCCTGGGCAAGTCTATAACCAAGCTATTCAGGCATGTGAAGATATTCCTGACGCATGCTCTAATGTAGACCCGTGTAGTCCGTTGCCCAATGGATCTACCACCGGTCAGAAACAAGCTATTGGCGCCAATCAGTGTGTGTGTGTGGCGACCGGCTGTGTGGATGGTTATCAACTACAGACTGGAGTCTGTATCCAGGATGTTCAATGTCCGGATGGCTTCGCTCAAGAAGGTGGCATTTGTGTGCCTGTAACGGATGTGAGTTGTGCGGATGCGCCCAATTCTCCGCTCTGCATTCCACCTTTGTGTGTTGAGGTTCCTGACTTTGCAGCCCTGCCTCCAGGGCCTGATGGTGAGGCATGGGATGCGCAATCCTTTGAGGATGCGGGCAAATGTCTAGCTCTTCAACCGCCCCCAGTAGAATCCTGCACCAACAATTGCCACAACGGAATCGAAGATCCGCACCCATGGTTCACGGGACCTGATCTGACCTGTACTGGCTGCCATGGTGGGGATCCTGACGCTACTGATCGCGTGGCGGCACATGTTTCTATTCCACAGCAATGGCAGGTGGGTAGTACACAGGTTGGTCGGCCTAATCTCCGCTATTACTGGAATTACTATACCCTTGCTGGGGCAGAGAACTTCCAGGGTGGATTGGAATGGCTTCGGTTCCGTAATCCTGGTGACCTTCGGGTTGCGAATGCGACCTGTGGTAAGGGGGCTGGTTGCCATTCTGATAGGGTAGCGAATGTTCGCCGCTCGGTGATGTCCACCGAATCGGGCCTAACCGGGGTCTCTCTAGCTCGAAATGGTATTGCGCGTGATATCTTACGCGGGGGTGCAAACAACGACCTTCCCATATATAAATACGATACAACCTCGGGCATAAGCTACAATGGGCAGCCGGTTCAGGCATTGGCCTACGACCCCAACATGGCGGGGTCCGTGCAGCAACTTACCTCGTTCAACATTCAGAATCGACAAAACGCCAACTATAACCAATTAGAAATACTCAAGGGTGTCTATGATAAACAGTGCGGTGACTGCCACTTGAACAATGCAGGTGCTAATCAGCGATACGCAGATTTCCGGTCTTCGGGATGTTCTGCATGTCACGTGAACTACGCCCTCGATGGTTTGTCCAAGTCGTCCGACCAAGTCATTTCCAAAACAGAGCCGACCTATCCTAACGCGTATGCTCAGATCGCTAACTTTGATGTAAATGACCTTCAGAATCTTAATGGGCAGTGGCTTGGGCCTGAAAGAGCCCATCCGACAACTCACCGTATGACTCGCCAGATGCCTGCGCAGCGTTGCGGGGTGTGTCACGTGGGCTCGAATCGTACCGATTGGCAGTTCCGAGGTTACCAGATTGACCCGAATCGCACAGTGGCGACAGCGGTGGCTGGTGGTTTCTTAAATGCTAATCAATTCCAATTCACGGATGAGATTGACAACAATCAAAACCCCTTTGCTCTGTATCATGGTCAAACCCAAGATCAGGTGTTGAAGGTCGTGGACTGGAACAATGATGGGTTGGATGACATCCCTGCTGATATTCACTACCAGGCGGGTATGGAGTGTATGGATTGTCATACTACGGGCGAAATGCACAACGAACTGAAGGTTGTGCAGGTGGCTCAAGTCTCTGATTGGAATGACCCTAGTCAGGTGAAAGACATGTCCGGTGCGCTTTGGTCACATATGGATCAGTCTACCGAAGTGGAATGTGTCCATTGTCATGGTAACTTGGAATACCGAGCGCTATCCAACGCTATCGATAATCGCAATCCGGTGAAGAACCTTGTTGTGTGTCCAGAGCCTGGTGAGCAGGTTCAAGGGTATACGCCTCCAGCGGAGTGTGGCAATTTGGGGTCTGGACGCTTCGTGCGTAGTAAGTTTACCGGTAACTATCATCGGGTTGCCCAAACCTACGATACCGTGCAGCAGGGTGTGCAAGGCAATGGCTTGAACGCAAGTATGATGCACGGACGCGTGGGTGGTAACGGATTGGTTGACGGGGTTGGGCCGTGTATTAACGGTGACCCTAACCAGTGTGTGGTTGACCAAGCTGATGCGAACTCCGCGCAGATTCAACAAGGATTCAGTCACTTGGGAGCTCCAGCAACCAGTGCCGTGGACCAACACGCCGGTGGTCTTGAATGCTACGCATGTCATGCTACCTGGGGTAATAACTGCCAGGGCTGCCATCTTCGTTTGGCAGATAACGATGGTAACGGTGCTATCTTTGACTTTGCCCGAAGTACGGGTGAGCTAACCCTGGGACAAGTAACAGAGGCGGACTTCACCGGGATTTCGCCATTGGATGTTCAGTTTGGTATTAACTCTGAGGGTAAGGTTGCCCAGTTCCTACCGGAGACGAAACAATTCGTGGCTCATACGACTGTGGATAACCAACAGTTCTTTGGAACGCAGGTCATTGTGAATAACGATGCAAACATTCAATACAATGTTTATCGTAACCGCGATGGTCTGGGACTACGTCAGTTCGCAACGGAAAATGTTGGGTTCCCACCCAATATTGACGGTCCGAACTTCATCCAGGATGCACAGCAAGATGAAAACGCAGGTCAAGGATTCCAGCAGTTTGCGCCACACAGTACTCAGCGTTCGCATCCGCTGATGGATTGCACCAACTGTCACGTCGACGTGAATGCCTCAAACACGGCTGCGATTCAGGCTCGTTATGCTGCCAATCCCACTGGTTTTGCTAACTTGTCGGACTACCTGAACGTTCTTCAGAACACGGGTATTACGCGTAATAACTCTAACGAGACCTACGCGGTAAATGCAGCGGCTGGATTCCTGTTTGATGCTAACACTGACCCGGCTGGATTCTCGGTGGTGACTCAGGCGGACTACTGTGTGAACGAAGCCACGGCGTTCCCACTTTGCTATAGCAACCATCCGTTCAAGGAAAATGCGTTGCTCAATGCTACCACTATCCGTCCGGTCCCGGACAACGTGCCGGTGGCTGGTCCGTTCACTCAGCCGCTGATGAATCAGATGTTTAACGTCGTTAAGGTGAATAACATCAATGTTCAATATCGGCAGGGTGGTCGCTAACTCCTAGCTCCTCCTGGCCCTAAGGGATGTTGGGCTCAATGAGCCCAACATCCGGTCATCATGTTGCCGCAGTGAGTGAGGTTACGACCGAGCTCACTGCGGTTTAGCTTGTGTTGTGTTCCTCCCGAGCTTGATCGTCCGTATCAAGCCCCTTCTTGTCCCCTCCCTTCAGTAGGTGTCGCTTCGCGCCCCAAACTTCATACTCTCACCAGGTGGTGCTGAGCGGAGCGTGTCACTTTCTTGGCGTCCACTTGAGCGTAGCCTTTACCGGACTACTATGGCGCGACATGCACAGTTTGGTCCGACGCCTCTGCCCGGTGTTCGCGAATTTGGTCCAAATATACGTCTGGATGGGATGCCGCAGTCAGTGCTGCCGCTCATAGATAACAAAGGCAAATCGCTGTGAGTCCGGTGCCCAAGAGTTGACGTTGAGCGAACCTTGTCCACCGGAGAAAGTGAGGAGGGTTTCGGGGATCTCGGGTGTGTTGAGTTGTTCACCCGGTACGGGGAGCAAACGTAAGATCATGCCGGGCATACGGTCGTTGTGTCCTTTGGTTCCCGGTGGGAAGGCGATGGAGACCAGCCATTTGCCGTCCGGAGAAAGGTGCGGAAACCAGTCCTCCGGCTCGTCTTGGGTGACACGCTCTGCCAATTCGTCCTTAGGGCCGGCGCCAGTGGCAGGCATGCGCCACAGGTTCCAACGACCTCCACGATTGGAGTTGAAGTAGATGAAGCGTCCGTCGGGGGAGTATTCGGGGCCATCATCGTAGCCGCTGGTGGAGGTCAACCGCTCCTCTTTCCCCCCCATGGCCGGAATGCGGTACAGTTCAAAATTGCCGTCACCCCTCTCGGCCACAAATACTAACCACTGACCGTCGGGGGACCATCCGTGAAAGTAGCTGGGTGACTTTGTGGTGACGAGTTGAACATTGCTACCGTCGGCTCGGGCCACAAAGACCCGCGATTGTCTCACTTGCGGTGATGCAGCGGAGAAAGCGATGTGTTGGCCGTCGGGGGAGAAATCATGATCGTTGTTACAAACATAACCGCCACCCTCGAGGGCTAGTGGTTCGAGCCGAGGGGGACCTTCGAGGGGCAACCGGAAGAGGTCACCATCGGCATTGACTAGCAATGTCTTTCCGTCCCGTGACCAGTTCGGAGCCTCAACGATACCCGGGCGCTCAAGGAGGATGGAGACATCACGGGATGCAAGGTCGAAGATCGCAATCCGGCTCAGGAACTCTGGTGGCTCTGATGGCGTGGGGGACTGTGACATGCGTGGTAATGTAGCACAGCCCGCAAAGAGGGTGATGATGGCCCATCCTTTTGCAGGGAGAACGAGTGCTGCTACCGTTGACTTCATTGGGGGGAGAACATCCTAAAGTGAGCCGGATGTACATGCTGGTGGTCTACGCTTAGCCCCGACTCGAGCTGCTTTGGGATGGGCGGAACTTGGGTTCAACCCAAGTGATTTCTGCTGTATAAGCAACCACGGTGTATAAGATTTGAGTTCTTCGATGAGGTGCATGCGCCAAAAAAGTTGGGTTCCGACCAAAAAGAAGAGGCCGAAAAAGCCGAAGGGCCACAGCTGACAGACAAATTGTTCGGGGGCCGGGTGGGGGACTGCTCGGGATACCAGGGCGGGTAGCATCAGAAGTGGTAAGCCGAAGACCATGAATTGAGGCGTGCTTAACAGCCGGTTGATCTAGCCCTGCACGCATCTATCGGCCGGTCTTTCCGTGAAAGGTCCTGACCACGAAAAGTCTCTCCTCGGTCGCGTACCGCCAGGTACGCTCGCCTTCAGAACGTTTCACGAAAAGCCGGGCTCGATAGCTACACACAGGGCTAAATCAACAGGCTGCTAGGCCTCTTTTCTTGATCTGGTAGCAACAAAAGAAACCGGCGATGAGAAAAAAGAGTGGCATTCGGAAAAGATATGAAAACCAGGCGATAACATCGATTACCACCGATGTTTCTTTAGCGGCTGGAAGCCATACATTGAAAGGCTAGGACTATATGTCAGGGCGCTATGAAAAAGGTGCCGGTTATCATAGCCAACGCTCGTACGTTGTCCATATAATGATATCTCATATATCTAAGTATGAACTACATTCTCTACCGCTCCAAGTAAGTCATCATGAGAAATACTTGAGTTTCAATATCTTCGCTAGGATTGTAGTAGGCATGGGGCACATCCGCCCCAAATACGATCGCATCGCTTGTCTCCAGTTGGTAGATCCGGTCTTCAACCTTTATGGTTAGCTGACCTTGTGCTACCACGAGGTTTTCACGGGTCCCTGGAGCATGGGCTTCCGCCACTTCCTCTGCCCGAGGTCGAAGACGTAGCTCATAGAGTTCTGCGTTGCGTGGACCATCGAGTGGGAATAAGGCACGAGAGACAAATCCCCCATCTGCGGATCGCAGGGACCAACTTCGATCGGCTTTCATGACTCTTACGACCGAGTCTGTGGGTTGTTCGAGGAGGGCGGAAAACGGGAGCTCAAGGGCGGTGGCGAGTTTCCACAGTACGGTTATGGTAGGAGCACTCTGCCGTCGCTCAATCTGATGGATCATCGCTCGGCTTACCCCGGATTTTGTGGCTAGCTCAGATAGAGATAGCCCTTGTTCCGCTCGCCGGAGCTTAAGATTGCTGGCCACAACGTGGGCGATATCCGATGTTCGGGCTTCATCGCTCGGCGTTTTTGGTTCTGTGCCCATGTTGCCCACCATAGGCAGAATAGACACCAGAGAGCTACATCTGCACGTTGCCTCGTGACTGCTTTCCATGGACGCACCACGAGAAACCTGCTGTCGTTGAGTGGGGGCTTAGGGAGTAATAGTGGTTCCTCCCTATCGTTGCTTATGACACCAAATAAGCGAGGGTGATGTCGAAAAAATATAGTTTTTTGTGGGTTTTAATGCTTCTTATGGGAGCTTGCCCCACTCCGGAACGGGATACCATTCGCTTTGGATTAGATCCGGCGTTTGATGAAGCGGGGCTTGGACCATGGCTCAAGGCGCTTTACGAAGAGCACAGCGGCGAGCGAATCAAGTTGGTGCCGATGCCCGCTGAGCGCCTGGTCACCGCGGTGGAAGCTGGTGAGCTTGATGAGGTGCTTGTAGCTTCAGAGCTGAGCATGAATGCGCTCAAGGCGAAAGGGCTACTCGTGGAAGTGGAACCGATGGCTCATGAAGAATTTGTGGTGATTGGTCCTCATAAGAACGTGCTTGGCAGCCATGCCGGCAGTCGTGGGGTTACAATGTATCGGGACATTGCGCGTAGTAACTATCGGCTACTCGAACCTCATCCGGACTCGCTTGAAGGGGGCATGCACGAGTGGCTGTTTCGCCAAACTCGAGATCGTATCAAGCCGGGGATTTGGTTTGCTAGCAAACTTTCCGGTCAACAACTGGTGAGAGCAGCCATCCAAGGTAATACCTTTGCGCTTGTACGACGGTCATCTTTGTTACTCACCTCTCGAGAAGGGCACATACCTCATCGCATCTGGGCGGATGCTGATCCGGAACTGGTGCTGGTCTTTACCGCTGGGCGGATCCATCCCCAGCGGACAAAAGGAGATCAAGAGCGAGCCGCTCGCTTCCATAAATGGCTGGTGGGGCCGGAGGCAAAAAAGGCGCTAACCACTTTCGGCGAAGACCGGGTCGGACATCCGTTCTTTGGAGCTGGAGCACCTTTAGAGGGGCAGGGGGCGACCTTTGCACCCCTTCGTCCGTGGCTCAAAGAGCAGCTGAACAAGTTGCCGAAGAGCGACAGTACATCCTCACCACCACCGAAGGCAAAGCCCTGAAGCCGTCACTGGCACTTGTGGAGCAAGATCACCCACCGTATGGAACGCGGCAGGGGTCATAGCCCGGCGTAGAGGCAGGAACTTGGGTTCAACCGGACTGATTTCTGCTGTACGAGCGGGTCATCAGTGACTTGATGAAGCCTCAGGGCGAATGGGGCCGAGATAGGTGGGTGGGCCGTGCTGCACTTACCGAATGGGCACAGCTTGTGACCACTTGTTTCAGTAAGCGTGAAGATCCTATAATTGTTGGTCTATTTTGCTGGCCTGCCGGGTTGTATTTCGGGGGTAGAGGGTAAGGGCGGAGCAGCGGAGCCAGGGGACGAAGAGGGGCCGGAAGGTGCTGGAGCTGAAGTAGGTAAAGAGGCGGGGGCTGAGGCTCCTTGAGGCGCTTTGTTGAGCACGAGTTGAATATTTTTAGTTCCGTTTGGGGCCGGAGCGTCCGCGTGGGCATAGAGGTCCTGAGCCGTTTTACTCATCGGATCGCCATCCTTGTCGAGACGCGCGTAGACAATGAATGGACCAGCGAAGGGTGCCCCGGTCATGACATCCGCAGAGCTGAGTTCGAAGCGCATCGGTAGATTGTCTTTTTGTAGTTTTCTTCGCATAACAGCGATGAGCTGGCCTTGCTTCCCATCTTTGATGGCCCGAGCCATAATAAAGAGCACGTCCGATGCTCCAATGGCATCCTCCAGCCCGGGCGCCACGGTAATTGTACCAGAGATCGGCTGGGTACCCGTTTGGGCGGCGCCAGTTTTGTTAGGTGAGGTGCTGTGTGCGGCATCTGAGGGGGAAGATTTCTGACAGGCCAAAGGTACTGCCAGAAGCATCAAGGTATATGTCGTCAACAATATCCGCATGGCCTGACCGCATGCCATGCTCGTCGGTGCTGGGCTAGACAACTCGCACTTCGCTTACGCCTAAGAGAACAAATAGCGCTGATAACATATCTTGACATTATGGCTGGTCCCTCATAGAAGCTGCGACCCGCCGAATGGTTCAACTTACGTTCGCGTACAGCGAATAGGACCCATCCGGGAGAGGACGAGGAAACGCATGTACGCTGTCGTGGAAGCGGGTGGAAAACAACATCGGGTGCGCGAGGGCGACCTGGTTAAGGTGGAGAAAATCGAAGGCGATGTCGGCGCTGCGATTTGTTTAGATCGTGTGCTGATGGTCGCTGGTGATGGTGAGCCCCGGGTGGGCATGCCAGTTCTGCAGGGCGTAGAGGTCAATGCGGAGATCGTGCGCCAGGGTAAAGACCGTAAGGTCTTGGTCTTCAAGAAGAAGCGGCGTAAGAACTACCGACGAATGTACGGTCATCGTCAGCCATTTACCCACCTACGTATTACGAGTATAAAGGGCTAAGGAGGAACCAAGGCATGGCACATAAAAAAGGCCAAGGCTCGACCAGAAACGGTCGTGATTCGAATCCGAAGTATCTGGGCGTTAAAACTTACGCTGGGGAAGCGGTGACCGCTGGCTCGATCATTGTTCGTCAGCGGGGAACCAAAATTCATCCCGGTACCAATGTTGGGCTTGGGCGGGATCACACCCTGTTCGCGTTGGTGGACGGTAAAGTGAAGTTCGAGAGCTATCAAGGTCGGCGACGCAAGGCGTCTATTGTACCCGCGGAACCGGCTGTCGCTGGCCAAACCTCCTCTGTTGAGTAAACATCCCCGAGCGATTTGCCCTCGTACGTCCAAGGTACTTACTCGGCAGCACGTCGATCGTGTGGTGAACTCTGATCTCCATCCATTAGTGGGGCCGATGTGAAGTTCGTAGATGAAGTCAAAATTTACGTAAAGTCGGGTAAAGGGGGCGACGGTTGTGTTGCGTTTCTTCGGGAACGCTATCGCCCCAAAGGTGGTCCGTCTGGTGGTGATGGAGGACGTGGTGGTTCCATGGTGGTCCAAGCCTCGCGAAACTTGGGCACTCTTCTCGATTATCGCTATCAACAACACTACCGAGCAGAGAATGGGCATCCGGGGGAAGGCCGCCAACGGTATGGTCGCAAGGGTGAGGATAAAGTGTTGCAGGTACCTATAGGTACCGTGATTACAGACGCGGAGACGGGAGAATTTATTACCGACCTGAGTGCTGATGGCAGCCGCACCGTAGTAGCCAGAGGTGGTTCTGGAGGACGGGGCAATATGCACTTCGCTTCGTCTACTAACCAAACCCCTCGTCACGCGGAGAAGGGTGAGCCTGCAATAGAACGACGACTGCAACTGACCCTCAAGCTCATGGCGGATGTTGGGTTGGTAGGATTTCCAAACGCTGGAAAATCGACGTTCATTTCGAGGGTAAGCGCAGCTCGTCCGAAGGTCGCGGATTATCCGTTTACCACTCTGGTCCCCAATTTAGGCATGGTGCGCACCGACGTGGATAAGGGGTTTGTGGTGGCGGATATTCCGGGCCTTATTGAAGGGGCTTCGGAGGGAATTGGTCTTGGACATCGGTTTTTGCGCCATGTTGAGCGAGTGTCCGTCCTGGCTTTCTTGGTGTGTCCGGTGCCCGAGGAAGGACGCAACCCGATAGATGACTACCGAGTCTTACTTAAGGAATTGGAAGCGTATAGCCCACGAATGCTTGAGAAACCGCGGATTTTGGTGCTGTCGAAGATGGATCTCCCTGACACCCAAGAGTTGGTTCCTGATGTTCGAGCGTTTGCGGAGTCTGAGGGACTTAGTTTCACCGCGGTCAGTTCGGTTACCGGCGAGGGCGTCTCTGAGCTCACGTATGGGTTGCAGGCCATGGTGGAACAGCACCGAATGCAAGAAGCTACGGAACCATCAGATAATCCAAACCTTCTTGAAGAAGAGGATGAAAGTCCTAATCCAGATGGACGAGCTCAGCTGAATGCTCTGTTAAGCAAACATCATTGAGCCAACAGCAGCATGCTTCCAGAGTGAGGCTTCTCTTTCTTGTACTACAGCAGGAATCACTTGGGTAACCCAAGTTCCTGCTTCTACGCGGGGCTATGCCCCGCTGCGTGATCACTTGTTGATTCTTACAGAATCAATTCAAGTGGTCTTTGCTGTAACAAGGCTGCTCCAGCCATTGGTATCATCCGTCCTCACCAACGCGGGCTCCGGCGTTATCTCCACCGCCGGAGGCTAAAGATACGACCTAGCAGCCTGTTGATTTAGCCCAGTGTGTAGCTATCGAGCCAGGCTTTTCGTGAAACGTTCTGACGATGAGGCGAGCGTACCTGGCGGTACGCGACCGAGGAGAGACTTCTTGTGGTCAGGATGTTTCACGGAAAGACCGGCCGATAGATGCCTGCAGGGCTAGATCAACAGGCTGCTAGGGCGGAGCATTTGGCGATTGGGTAGACTTAGGTGAGGCCGCTTCGAGGACTCTATGCACCGAGATGGGGGAGCTCGAGAGCGTAGCTGTGAGCGTCAAGTCTAGATAGCCATCCTTTTTGAGGACATAGGTTACCCTGTTTGATTTATTTTCGGCGGAGAAGGTCTGTTTAAATGGTGTCCAACCCATCGCTATGCCGTCTAGGTACACTTCCGCACGCTGCGGAGCCGAAGAAAGATGAACTTCGATAGGAGACGTGTTGACTAAGGCCTGATTCAGGAACAACCAGACTACGATAGCAACGGTGATCGTGGTGATCACGGCCGAAGCCAATGTGGTTCGTAGTTCTTGGGCAAGGCTAGGCCCTGGTGCGGCCAGACTTGCTTCCGAAAGAGGGGCAACTGGGGGAGACGAGAATAAGAGGCTGGATGCCTCCGGTGGGTGAGTAAGTAATATGCTTGTCTCCCGGTTGCTAACAAGTGAATTTGGCAGCTGACTCGTACCGGTCATTTGCCGGACTGCCTTTAACTCCTCGGAGAGCTCTTTAGCGGAAGAATAACGGTCGCTGGGCTTCTTGCGTAGGCAGCGTTGGATAATCACATCCATCTCTGAGTCGTACGCTGCTGGCGAGGCAGCGCTTTTGAGAGAGGGAGGATTTTCGTGCATATGCTTGCGAAGCACCGTTTCTACGTTTTTTCCGTTGAATGGTACATGCCCAGCTAGCATGTGATACATGACTATGCCGAGGGAATAGATGTCCGAGCGAGGATCCACTGGTCGACCAGAAATTTGCTCCGGTGACATATATCTGACCGAACCTCGCCATTGTCCCGTAGCAGTAATGTGTCTGATTTCGTCATCATCATCAGTGGTGGTGATAAAGCGTTTGGCTAGCCCGAAGTCGAGGACCTTGACGAAGTCTTGGTTATCCTCGGATCGGCTAATCATAATATTCCCGGGTTTGAGATCGCGGTGAACTACCCCGGCTTTATGGGCTGTTCGCAGTGCACTACAGATCTGGAGCGCGATGTCGACAGTTCGTAGCATCGGTAGTCTGCCAGAGTTTGTAATAAGCTGAGATAAGGGCTCGCCATCCACGTACTCCATCACCATGTATAGTTCGCCAGAATCGTTTACTCCGTGATCGTGCACGGTGATGATGTTGGGGTGCCGTAAGCGGGCGCTTATGGCCGCCTCTAGCAAGAAGCGTTGACGAAATTCTTTCTCATGTTTGGCGGAAGCCCTCATGAGTATTTTGACGGCAACTTGGCGACCGAGGGCAACTTGGGTGGCGAGGTAAACACACCCCATTCCACCCATAGAAATGGTGTGATCAATACGATAACGCCCCCCTATAATTTCCCCGCAACGGTTGGGCGCCTTGCGTTTCTTCTGGTTCACCATGGACCGCTCCGAACTGGAGTGTAGGTTGCCACGGTATATCTCGAAAACCAAGACGCCCCCCAGTTTTCAGCTTATTCCTCTCTCTACGAGTGATGTCGTGAGTGGCGTTACGGGACAATGTCGGAGAAATTGGTGTGGGTAACTGTCCGTCACCACATCCGCGAAGTGTTGTGCTAGTACCAGGATGAAGTACGCCGAGCCGGGCTAGGGCGGATCTTTACCCTCCGGGACCAAACCCCTCGCACTCGCGGGCTAAGGTGTCGTCTCCGCCGCCGGAGGGTAAAGACACACCCTAAGCTACGAAGCCTCCAACCTATAGAAATAGGTCTAGCAGGCCATCGGAAAAGTGAGTTAAGCGCTACGCGGGTCCTTTTTCCGTGGAAGGTCTGGACCGGCTTCGCCTTTCATCGGTAGTATGCGCCCTCTTCATCCCGAGCGTTCCACGGAAAAGATACTTCGCGGATCACCCATCCCACTGTTCCGATGGCCTGCTAGTGATTCGATGGACCCCGAATCCATGGGTGGTTGGCCACGGACCGACACTACCGACCGGCTGAGGAACACGTCCGGTTGATGGTGAGGAGCCGCTTAGAGGCTGCGTAAAGCACGCGTAAGGCCTACTATGTTGGTGCTGGTAGCCGAAGATGAGCGAATATGAGGACTGTCCATATCCCCTCGCTTCGGAGAAGTGGTGGAACCCTGGTTGGAAGGCTGCTTGATGGTCATCCTAGCTGTAATCACCTGCCATTTGAATATTGGCATACTCGCGAAAAGGGGCATCTGGATGATTCGGATCTGATGCTTTTTCCCTATTCTACCCCGCTAGAGCGGGCGGTGATGTTGGGATTATGGAGTCCGCTTACGAGACAAAAACTACAGAGGCTTCTCAACGAGACTCAGCTTCAGGCATTTGATGAACAGATGCTGAATCGTCTCCGTTCAAGTGTGAGTAGATGTCCTAAAATGGCATACAGAGCGGTGGTGGAAGTCTTTCACTCGTTGATCGGAGATTCATTGCGAGCAGTGAGTGTAAACCATTCTGCCGAGACTGTACTACTGGGGTATGAGACAGCTCAGAAGTGGATTGGTGCTGATCTGTATATACTTCCGGTTCGAGACCCTCGAGCGATGTACTGCTCTCTCCGAGCGCTGTTTCGTCGAAATAAGTTTTCCCCTTGGCTTGCACGACAAGGGGAATTAGATACTTTTTGTAATAACTATCGACGACTTATTCTAGAATGGGTTCGGCCTAAGCATCCCAACGTGCATGTCTTATCGTTCGAGCGATTGCTAGCCGTGCCCGATGTTGCCATGCGTGAAGTGGCTGAGTTTATAAGCATTCCTTTTACCCCATCACTCATAGAACCTACGCTATCGGGGCAGAAGGCTCAGTCTAACTCCAGCTTTACAAATGCTTTGGGACTGGATCCTAAAGCCCCTTCTCGCTGGAAAAGCCTCTTGGAGCCGGAGGTGGTTGAAGCTCTTCATGACCGGTTGGCGGATGTGTGGCCAGGAGATAATGATGCCATTGCCGTGTGAGGAGTTCCCAGAGCCAACTGCGATGGAGCAAGGACAGCAGGTGCTAAAACGTATGGCGCGACAGTGTGCCGTATGGCGAGAATCCGGTGGAGACGTTTCTTTTGTCCGCGCTCAGGTGGCTTTTACCCATGGGGCTAACTCGAGTCATCCCCCTGAGGTTGCTCAGCGATTGAAGGAAAGCGCGGCTGTTTTACGGTTTTTGATGAATCAGATGCCAGACTTTGCACAATCGTTGCTCACCGAAGCGGCTCAGATAGACCGAATAACGGAAGACGTGCGGAATGGACCATTTCGACCGCTGCGTGTACCCTCAGATGACGAAGATCCTCGCCTGAGGTAGTGGCTGTAGATCTTTGCCGTTGGAGCAATACAGCAGAAATCACTTGGGTTGAACTCAAGTTCCCGCTGTGTGGGAGCTTCTACTCCGCTACAAAAATAGTCGCAATAGGGTTCTTAGCATAGTTGTACGTTGGCGTTAGCTAGGGTGTGTCTTTCAGCTCCGCAGCCGGAACTTAAAGACACGCCTTAGCAGCCGGTTGATCTAGCCCTGCACGCATCTATGGGCCGGTCTTTCCGTGAAACGTCCTGACATAGTTACACACCGGGCTAAATCAACCGGCTGTTAGCAGCCTGTTGATCTAGCCCTGCAGGTATCTATCGGCCGGTCTTTCCGTGAAACATCCTGACCACAAGAAGTCTCTCCTCGGTCGCGTACCGCCAGGTACGCTCGCCTCGTCGTCAGAACGTTTCACGAAAAGCCTGGCTC
>JAHQVK010000010.1 GCA_019634385.1 Myxococcales bacterium
CCCCCTTCCTCATCCTTTTCACTGGCACTGGACCTACGACCTCAAGAACATGGACCCCCAGCCTTTGTTAGAGATGGGTCAGATATCCCTGGCACCATCAAAAGCAAGCGACCGCGCCCCCAGTCTTCACCTTTTCACCCGCACTCGACCTACGACTTCAGGAACGCGGGCCCCAGTCTCTTCTAGGATGGTCATCCCAGGATTTCCGGGACTCGACGGCTTTCTAGAGCTGCTTATCCCAGGATTGCCGGGATTCGACGGCTTTCTAGAGCTGGTCATCCGAGGATTACCGGGGCTCGACAGCTACAAAGACCAAGCCTCCACCGGATGATCTTTTACCTGTACCGCTGGATGTGTCAGCTGACCAGCTTGGTGCGAAAAAGCTTACACTGCAGTACGTTAGACTGAGGTTAAAATGAAGGCACATCTTGTAGGGTAGGCAATTGAGCTACGTCGATTGCGCGCTTTTTGAGTCGGTGGTATCGCTCCTGGCCATTGCTGTAATGTTGTTAGTCAAACAATTGTATGAGAAAAAACCCTCTACACTGCAGTGATCGAAAGAAATATTTGGGGAACTATGCACACAACAACAAGCGACGTAGAGGCGTTCGAAGGTGAACTGGGTTTTGTTCTTATTATCAGCTGTGTTGCCACAATAGGTGGTTTTCTGTTCGGCTTTGACAGCGGGGTTATCAACGGTACGGTAGAGGGGCTTAGGGCCGCCTTCAACGCGGAGACTATCGGGACCGGTTTTAATGTGGCGTCCATGTTGCTCGGTTGCGCAGTAGGGGCTGCTCTGGCTGGGAGGCTTTCAGATAGATATGGGCGGCGATCAATGATGATCGTCGCTGCGATCTTTTTCATCGTCTCCGCGTGGGGCTCTGGTGTTGCGAACAGCTCTACAGAATTTGTTATGTATCGGATGCTTGGAGGGCTGGCGGTCGGAGCCGCGAGCGTTATGGCTCCAGCGTATATCTCAGAGATTGCGCCCGCGCATATGCGTGGCCGCCTTTCTTCTATCCAGCAGGTGGCCATAATCTTTGGGCTCTTTTTTGCCTTTATAAGCAATTATTTTGTGGCAGGCGCTGCTGGCTCGGCCGTGAATGAATGGTGGTTAGGCTTTGAAGCTTGGCGCTGGATGTTTTGGATGGAGATAGGGCCAGCTATCCTATTTCTTATTTCTCTGCTTCTGATACCGGAAAGCCCTCGCTACCTGGTGGTGAGGGGCCATACTGAACGAGCGAAGACGGTGATGGGCCGCTTGGTCGGCTTGCGACTTGCTGATGAGAAAGTCTCAGAAATTAAGGTTTCTTTAGCGGAAGATCACAAACCGCGCTTTGCAGATATTTTTCAGACAAGAGGGTCTTTGAAACCTATTGTTTGGATAGGTATTGGACTGGCGGTTTTTCAACAGTTTGTTGGGATCAACGTGGTCTTTTATTACGGTGCGGTCCTGTGGCAAGCGGTGGGGTTTTCTGAGGCCAATGCACTCCTGATCAATGTCATTTCCGGGGGGGTCTCGATCGTGGCGGTGGCCGTCGCGCTAGCGGTGATCGATCGTTTGGGTCGTAAGCCACTACTATTGATTGGCTCAGTGGGTATGGCGGTCACTCTATCCTTGCTAGTATTTTGCTTTTCGCAGGCTGAAGTGATTGATGGTCATGTTACACTGCCCGATCCATTTGGTCTGATCGCGTTGCTGTCAGCTAATGTATATGTCGCCCTTTTTAACGGCTCTTGGGGCCCGGTGATGTGGGTTTCATTGGGGGAAATGTTCCCTAATCAGATCCGGGGATCCGGTTTAGCCGTGTCAGGCTTTTTTCAGTGGGCGGCGAACTTTGTCATTACCATGACGTTTCCGATTATGTTGGCGACGCCGAGTATTGGCTTGTCTGGGGCGTATGGCTTTTATGCGATCTGTGCCTTTATTTCCATCTTCTTCGTTTGGAAGTCGGTGCGAGAGACTAAAGGCATCGAACTAGAGCGTATGCAAAGTTAATCTTAGACCGGGGCCCCTGGTGAGCCACAGTATTGTCATGTGCTGGAGGAAGGTTTCGATGAACTTGGGTATAGATATTGGCACTTCAGGGGTCAAAGCGGTCATCCTTGACGAAAACGGTGTCATTGTGGGGCAGGGTACAGCGACGCTAAATGTGTCGCGACCCAGACCTCTTTGGTCTGAACAAATGCCAACCGATTGGTGGATGGCTACAACGGAGGCGGTGCGAGCGATCGACCCCAGATTACGCGCCTCGGTCAAAGCGATCGGCATCGCTGGTCAAATGCACGGTGCCGTACTTCTGGATCACCGAGACTTGCCGCTACGCCCAGCGATATTGTGGAATGATGGGCGTGCTTTTGCCGAGTGTAATGAGCTGACGGAGACGATGCCGAACGTCACGACAATTACGGGTAATTTAGCAATGCCCGGATTTACAGCACCCAAACTATTATGGGTTAAAAAGCATGAACCGGAAGTCTTTGCCCGAATGACTTCGGTACTTTTACCTAAAGACTATGTCCGCTTGTGTATGACGGCAGAGAAGGTATCGGATATGTCGGATGCCTCAGGAACTCTCTGGCTCGACGTTTCAAGACGGAAATGGTCTGAGGAGATGCTGGCTGCTACCGGTATGGACCAGGCACAGATGCCGCGCCTTTGTGAAGGAACGGAGGTGACGGGCAAACTGAGAGGGGAGGTTGCAGCTCTTTGGGGCATGTCAGAGGTGCCTGTTGTTGGTGGCGGGGGAGATAATGCGGCGGGGGCGGCTGGAGTTGGGGTGGTGGCTGATGGTGATGCCCTACTATCGCTTGGGACCTCGGGGGTAATTTTTGTCGCCAACGACAGTTTTAGGCCTAACCCCGCTCACGCTGTGCATGCATTTTGTCACTGCATTCCGGGTAAATGGCACCAGATGGCTGTTCATTTGAGTGCGGCTTCTTGTGTGGATTGGGTGACTCGGCTGACCGGTGCCGGCAGTGTGATGGACCTCTTTGCTCAGGCTGAGGCCGTGGGGCCCGCGGGTGGTGGAGAAGTTTTTACGCCCTATTTGTCCGGTGAACGGACGCCTCACAACGACATGCAAGTTCGTGGCGCGTTTCTCGGGCTCGATCACGATACCGATGGACCGCGGTTAGGACAGGCGGTGTTAGAAGGGGTTGCCTTTGCTTTGGCTGATGGCTTGGAAGCATTGAAAAACGCGGGCACAACGGTCACAGAGTTGGCAGTCATCGGAGGTGGGGCTCGCTCTTCGTATTGGGGGAAGATCATTGCCGCCGCCTTGGGGGTTCCTTTGGTCTATTTGTCCGGTGGGGAAGTGGGGCCAGCGCTGGGTGCTGCTCGGCTGGCATGGACGGCGATAGACAAGGTGGCACCGGAGCAAATTTGCACTCGCCCACCAACTGCCCATAGGGTGGTGCCGGCGAAGGATATAGTTGAGCAACTTGCCCCCAAGAAGGCACTTTTTCGCGAGGCATATATTCGTACATGTTCTCGAACGGCAGATAGAGCCTAAAACGATGAGGCATGGTCTAGGAGAAATATCATGGCTGAGGGTTTAGATTTTTTTGCAGGTATAGAGCAGATCCGCTTTGAAGGACCACAGACCGACAATGAGTTGGCTTATCGATTCTACGATAAGGACAAGATGGTTCGAGGCAAGCGCTTAGAAGACCATCTTCGTTTCTCAGTGTGCATGTGGCATACGTTCTGTTGGCCTGGTAGCGATGTGTTTGGTCCTGGTACTTTCCGACGTCCTTGGCATTGTGGCCCAAATGATAGCGAGGCAGCAGCCGTTAAGCGTCGGCTGATGTTTGATTTCATTTCGAAACTAGATGTTCCGTTCTACTGCTTTCATGACGTGGACGTTATGGCGGAGGCGGCCACTGCGGCTGAGCATGTACGGAACTTGCAAGATGCGGTGGATCACCTGGATCAACTGCAGGCAGACAGCGGAAAAAGATTACTATGGGGCACAGCAAACCTATTTAGCCACCCCCGTTTTGCAGCTGGTGGTGGCACCAATCCGAGTCCAGAAGTATTTGCATTTGCTGCCATGCAGGTTCGTACCGCTTTAGAGGCGACCCATCGCTTAGGTGGGGCCAACTATGTGCTTTGGGGAGGACGCGAAGGTTATGAGACGCTGCTAAACACCGATCTTAAGCGAGAAATGGACAATTTTGGTCGTTTCATTTCGCTGGTGGTTGAGCACAAGCACAAGATAGGTTTTAAGGGTACTATCCTGATTGAGCCCAAGCCTCACGAACCGACCAAGCATCAATATGACTTTGACACCGCAACGATCTACGGCTTTCTCAAGAGGTATGGCCTAGAGGGTGAAGTCAAAATGAATATTGAGGCAAATCATGCCACCTTAGCTGGGCATACTTTTGAGCATGAGTTAGCCATGGCCGGTGCACTGGGTGTTTTTGGTTCTATTGATGCCAATCGAGGTGACTACCAAAACGGCTGGGATACGGACCAGTTCCCTCATTCGGTTGATGAAGTAACTCTGGCCTTAGTAGAGGTTATTCGAGCCGGTGGCTTTACGACTGGTGGGTTCAATTTTGATGCCAAAGTTCGCCGACAGAGCTTGGACGCCGTGGATCTTGTTTATGGTCATATCGGTGGGATTGATGTGATCGCTCAATCCTTCCTGAAGGGACTCGAGATCCTCGAAGACGGTCGTCTTGACGAGTTTAGGAGCGAGCGCTACGCCGGTTGGGACGGTGAGCTAGGTCAGCGCATTTATGCTGAAGGAACCTCCTTGGCCTCGCTTGCGGATGCTGTTCTTGAGCTAGATCTCAACCCTCAACCCCAGTCTGGTCGTCAAGAGCGATTGGAAAATATTGTGAACAGCATAGTCCATCGCTGAACACACTCTGTATGTAAGATCCGCTCGTATGGTGATTGATGCCATTCAATGTCAAGTCCTCTAAGTCCGCTGGGGGACAACAATACTGAACCACGCGTCGTTGGGGTCACTGCAAACGGCCATGCGGCCGAGTGGTGAATCGAATGGGCCATGAGCCACGGTACCCCCATGATTTTTGATGATCTCCGCCGTCGCGTCGGTGTTATTGACCGCAAAATAGCACATCCAATGTGGTGCCATTTCGCCGAATTCGTCACCCATTTGCATGACTCCAAACGCTGGAAATCCTTTGCTCATTATGGTGTAGGTCATGTTGAGATTTTCCAGCGGACGGTGGTCGAGCCCGAGAAGCTCACTATAGAAGTCGCGAGTTTTATTGTGGTTGCGACTATAAATTTCGCACCAAGCAAAAGAGCCATGTTCGCCTTTGATCTGAAAGCCTTTGTGGCCATTGGGTTGCCATATTCCATAGGAGGCCCCGGTTGTGTCTTGAAGAGTGGCCATGTAACCAGTACCGGGCCTTTCTAGGAGGCCATGCTCTATCTTCGCGCCTCTTTGTGTAGCATTGTCACATGAGATATGAATATCATCAACAGCTAAATATACCATCCAACCCTTCGGGTAGTGTCCGGTTGAGGGACGTTGTCCTAAACCGGCTGCACTGCGTCCTTGCACTTTGGCTATGCTGTAGTGGCCCACCTCTTTGTTGTTACTTACATCGTAGTCCCAGCCAAAAATGGCTTTGTAGAAGCTACATGCGGTTGAGATATCATCAGTCGTTAGATCAAACCAACAAGGCGTACCCACGGGATTTTCTACTGTGATTGCCATAATTTCTCTATGGGGTGGTGAGCCCATTGAGTTGATGAGCGCATACTTGTTTATAGATATCTACCAATTACTGCAGAAATCCCTTGGGTAGAACCCAAGTTCCTGCTTCTACGCGGGGCCATGCCTCGCTGCGCGCGCCCTTGTTGATTCTTAGAGAATCAAATCAAGTGGTCTTTGCTGTAATGTAGATGCCACTAGCTAGGGCGTGTCCTTAAGATCTGGCGGCGGAGATGACACCGCGTATCCCGCGTTTGTGAAGTGTCGGCCCCAGAGGAAGGGGACCGGATGTACCGGACCGAGGGCCCCGAAAGGGTGGCGAAGCCACGGACCCCTCACCCATGTGGGAAACCAGTCAGAACGCGGTCCGGAGCTTGAAGACACGCCCTAGCTTCGGATGTATTTTGCGACAGCCACGAGTTTTGCTGTCAGGCAGTGCCTTACACCCCGAAATGCCCGAAATTTAGGACATACAGTCGATCGCACTTGAGCGGAATTCAAGTTCTTGCGCGCACGGTGTGGTGTGGTCTTGCTCTACTGTGAAGCTGTGTGGCGAAACGGAGCAAGGAATATCACGACAGTCAGGCATACTGAAATGTTTGGCTTAGCAGCCGGTTGATCTAGCCCTGCACGCATCTATCGGCCGGTCTTTCCGTGAAAGGTCCTGACCACAAGAAGTCTCTCCTCGGTCACGTACCGCCAGGTACGCTCGCCTCGTCGTCAGAGCGTATCACGAAAAGCCGGGCTCGATAGCTACACACAGGCCTAAATCAACCGGCTGCAAGGAGAGCAGCAAGTCGCGGCTTGCCGAAGGAGGAGCTCTGAGCGTGATGGTAAGCTTGAGAATGTTCAGTTGTTATGGGGCCGATACAGCAGAAATCCCTTGGGTTCAACCCAAGTGATATCTGCTGTATCCATGGCCACGGATTGGATGGACAAGATACGTCTACGATGACCCTGGCTCACAAGCTGTGCCCAGATAATATCGAAGGATGTTATCAATGTATGCAACGGGTGGTGGCACAAGGTCACACGGTCCTCCCAAGTGTTTGAACGGCTCCAGAAAACTATCTAGGAGAAACAACAGGCCAAGCTCAAAGCCCCGGGGTGTGGACGATATCGGTATCGCAAGTATGAAGGGCGGAGCTGGGGGGCATACAGACCATGCCATGGTCGCTGAATACACGCCTTCATATCGCTCTACCGAGAGCGCTTTTCCGCCCTCTGCTCGAAACACATGGAATTGGAACCAATGTC
>JAHQVK010000119.1 GCA_019634385.1 Myxococcales bacterium
GCACTGACATACGCAGCAGGGTATCTCACCTTCTTCGCCCAGCTCAGATGTATAGGTCAGCTATAGTCTTGCCTGGATCCAACAACCTGTGGCTACAGCTTCACACTAAAGATCATTCCTCTATCTCTTTGCTCATCCAAAAACTAAGTTAGTTCAAGCATAACTTGAACTCTTTCCGTAGCCGCACCTCACGTTTATGCTGTGACAGCAAAGATCACTTGAATTGATTCTGGAAGAATCCACAAGGGTCTTTGCTCTATCGATGTGTTGCAATTTTTTAGCAACAAGCCAACTTCAACTTTGATAGGCTGAGCGTACTGTTCTAACAAAAGTCAATTTTATGCAAATGACTATCAATATCGGTGTTGATTCGCAGGCTCATCCTAGCCCTGATTCACAGTTTCATGTTACGCCTATTCGGTGTTGATTCACAGACTCATGTTACGCTCATTTCGGTGTTGATTCACAGACTCATGTTATGACTGATTCGGTGGCTAATAGTAGGTCTATTTCTGTGTTAGCCGCCGGTTGATTTGTCCATGTATGTAGCTATCGAGCCCGACTTTTCGTGATACGCTCTGACGACGAGGCGAACGTACCTGACGGTCCGTGACCGAGGAGATACTTCTTGTGGGCAGGACTTTTCACGGAAAGAACGGCCCATAGATGGGTGCTGGGCTAGATCAACCGGCTGCTAGAGCATAGGCTCATGTCACGTCTATTTCTCTGCTGATTCAGGGGCTCATGTTAGGTCTAAACCAACTGGCGGCAGCTAGACCCCGATCTCCAGTTGATAACATCATGCCCACGCAATCCCACCAGTTCATCTTTTTCGAATACATATGAAACATCTACGCAAGACGCTGGGGATGACTCAGAGTGCCATACAGAAGAAATCCCTTGGGTTGAACCCAAGTTCCTGCTTCTACGCCGGGCTACGCTCCGCTGCGCGACCACTTGGTGATTCTTACTGAATCACTAAGTGGTCGCTGCTGTATCCTAGTCTTGGGTAGAAGTCACTCCTGGGCGCCGCGGATCGGTTTGACACCCAACCACTCATCCGAATACACTACCTATCAATATTTTTTATTGAACGCGCCTCATACACTGCGATGATTCAGATAGGTACCAACGGTCAGTCAATACCTTTGCACATGTTGCCGCCCACGGCCTTCGGTCCCATAGATTAACCACTTCACCCAAATAACAGTCATAAGAATAAAAGATATGCGTACAAAACCATCAACCATAGGTCAAAACCTAAGTTCGTTGGCATGGTTCATTATATCGATAGTACCCGCTTACGGACCGATATATCCAGCCTACGGACAGTCTGCCCCCCCGGAATCCACCGACCCTGTGAACACAGCGACTACCGCTGTTGGCCAACAGGATCACCAACGCTCTGAGGGTACGCAGACTTCATCAGTCAGCGCGGAAAACCTCACGATATCAGCAACTACCGCTAAAGCACTGACTACGCCCATCGGTAAAGTGCTCGACAGCGAAAACCAAGTGCCTCTTTCTCCATCTCCAGAGCTCAGCCCCCCAGCAGCAGCCGAAGCTCCTCCCGCTAACTTCTCACGAAATGAGGCTTCTACCCCGGAATCAGCCCCTCTCACGGAAGAGGCGTTCGTACCCCCTCCAGAGGATTCGGAGGTCGTCGTAGTCACCGGGTCACGTATCGCGCGCCGTAAACTCCAGGTGCCAGTGCCAGTCACCGTGATCAGTTCCGAGTTTCTCGAAGACAGTGGATCCCTCTTCCTAAACGATATTATCGCGCAAACCCCCCAGATTCAACCCACCTTCACTTCCGCTAACTCCACCCGATTCATCGGGACGACCGGCTTCGGGGGAATAGATCTTCGTGGTCTAAGTACCGACCGCACCCTCGTGTTGGTCAACGGACGCCGTCATGTTGGCGGGGCCGCTCTTTCAACCGCCATCGATCTAAACACCATCTCCATCGACTTGATCGACCGCTTCGAAGTGCTGACTGGCGGGGCATCCGCAACCTATGGCTCCGATGCCGTCGCCGGGGTGGTCAATATCATTCTCAAAGAAGATTTTGAAGGTTCGGTGCTTCGCGGACAGTACGGCTTGTCTGAGCGAGGTGATGCCGAAAATTGGTTGGTCAGCGGTACCGTCGGCAACTCATTTGCTAATGACCGGGGAAACGCAGTGCTCGCTTTTGAGTATACCCAACGCAGCCGAGTCAACGCGGCCGATCGAGACTTTGCTTCCACCGAGTTCAGACGAATCCCCAATCCAGCGGATACAGATCGGGTGCGAGGTGATGAAAATGATGACGGCATTCCGGATGAGATTTTGACCCCTAACGCGGGCCTCAACATCCTCAACCGATACGGCATAGTCTCACCAGGAGGGCGAACGCAGACCTTCAATCCAGATGGATCTATTCGGGATTTTGATTTCGGCGATCGGAGTCCGATCGCCCCCGAGCGGCAGGTGGGTGGAGATTATCTCCGGCTGAGGCTCGGCGACCTGGTTCCAAGACAGGAACGGTTCATGGCCACCTCTCTTTTGTCTTACAAATTTAGCGACTATGCAAAACTCTATTCCGAAGCTAAGTTTGTCTTATCCCGAGCAGAGGGCGCTGGCACTGGCCAACCTTCCTTTGACGCTGGTGCCGGGATCCCCGTGCTCCGAGACAACGCGTTTTTGCCCGACGACTTAGGTAGCCAACTCGATGTTCTGGGGCTCGATCAGGTCGGCATCACTCGGTTTAACAACGACCTTGGTCTGCGGAGCGAGACTTCGGAGCGAACCACGTTGCGAACAGCGGTGGGACTTAAGGGAGATATCAACCCCAATATCCATTACGATGTGGGATTTACCTGGGGCCGAACCGAAGCTATCAGCCAAAATAACGCCAACCGCGTCAATGCCCGCTTTCTGGCCGCGAGTGACGCGGTGGTGGACGAAAACGGGGTGGTCAATGGTCGACCAGGAGAAATCGTGTGCCGCGTGAATCTCCAGGCAGCCCTAGGTGCGCAGCCTACCCTGCCGAATGGCTCTTCTGCACCGGATTATGTCCTCCGCAACAACTTGGGTAATTGCGTACCCATGTCTCTTTTCGGCTTCGGAGGGGTCTCTCCGCAAGCTTCGGCATTCATTAATAGCACCACTTCTCTACGGTCTACCATCGAACAACTACAAGTGATGGGTTTTGTCTCCATGACCAGTAAAGATATATTTGAGCTACCGGCGGGGCCCATAGCGGTTGTACTTGGCGCGGAGTATCGCCGGGACGAAGCGACCCAGTTTGCGGATCTTGGGGATAGTCTCGAGCTCACCTTCTTTAATGCGTTCAGTAATAGCCGGGGCTCGGTGGATGTGGCCGAAGTTTTTGGAGAACTTTCTTTGCCACTTCTTGCCGATCTACCGGGGGTAGAGGAACTCACCCTGACCGCCGGAGGCCGAATATCTGATTACAGTCTGCAACAGGTGGGAACAGTATGGACCGGCCAGGTCAACGGCCTCTACCAGCCAATCCGGGATCTTGCTCTTCGTGGTTCCTACGCGCTAGCCATTCGAGCCCCCAATGTTGGGGATGCTTTCTCCGGCTTGGGACAGTCGTTTGGCGATGTTGACGATCCCTGTGACGACGATTCTATCAACACCGGCAGCGAATTTCGTCGAGCTAACTGTGTGGCTCTTGCAGAAAGATTGGGCGCAACCTTCGCGCCCGGCCAACGAGTGTTTGACGACTCTTCTCGAGAGCTTCTTCAAGGTGGTAATCCCAACCTTGAAGAAGAAACATCCACGAGTTGGACGGTCGGGTTCCAGTTCAACCCTAGATGGGTTCCGAATCTACTCATCGCGGTGGACTACTATAACTATGCTATTGAAAATGCGATCATTGCCCCTGGCCCTCAACGCATCGCCAACAACTGTGTTGACCTCGAAAGCATCGACAACCAATTCTGCGATCTTGTCACCCGAAATTCCAGCGACTTGGAGATTGAGCTCATCCAAAATGTGCCTGTGAATGCCGCCTCCTTAGAAACAAGGGGTATCGACTTTTCTCTCTCTTACGCCTTAAAGCTCCAACAAGCTCTACAACTTTTTGGCCTTGCGGAAGCTCCGAAAAGCGGCGTGTTGCGGTTGAACTTCAACGGCAACCATGTCGTGGATTATGTCAATTTTCCGGATCAAATGAATGCTGACGAGCGAGAAGACTTAGATGGTTTTTTTGGCTATCCAAAATGGAGATGGACTTTGTCCGCCAACTACGACATCGCCAACATAAACTTCAACTACCGGGTGCAATGGATCGATGGATACAGCCGTTTGGATGACAAGCAGGAGTTTGACAACAATCCGGATGCCCTTGATCCAATCCAGACCGATGCGATCAACTATCACTATCTGCAGGTACGATACAGTTTCCTTGATCAATTTTCGGTCTATGCCGGCGTTGACAATCTATTTGACACCACCCCTCCCATAGCTTTGGACGGAACCAGTTTTGGTTCCGCTTTCTACGACAACCTGCTGCGGCGATTTTATGTCGGCGCGCGATGGAACGGCGACATCTTTTAGGCTGCGAGGTAGATGAACATGATCCATAACAACCATCATATGCGCTACATATCGTTTGCGCTAATACTATTGGGCGCAGCCGCATGCGGTGACGATGACACCGATCCGCAAGACAATCCCTATCCAGACATTACTCCAGGTAGTATCGCTGACTTTTTGGTAAATGACCCCCGGTTCACAGTGTTTGCAGAACTAGCCAACCGCTCGGGGATTCTGGGCGAACTCAACGACCTTGGGGGGTCCGAATACACGGTCTTTGTCCCCACGGATGCCGCTTTTAATGCTCTTCCGGATAGATTCATGGTGACCCAAAATTTTGTCAGCAACGGTAATCCCGCGCTGATCACCACCGAGTTATCATCGGAGGGCATCACAACTATGGTCAACAGCCATATTATTGACGAAAGCCTATCAGCGGAAGATGTCAGCGCCGTCGACGACCCCCTAGAAACCCTCGCGGGCTCTCCGTTATCCGTTTTGGATTTTGACCCTACCAAGGAGAATGGTTTTGGTGAAGATCAAGACAATATCCTCATTCTTGGGGAACGTGCCCGAGTGATTCAGGGTGACCAAGTCTCCCAAAACGGTACCGTTCACGTCATAGATGCGGTTCTTATTCCCACCCAACTATTGGCAGGCGAAGGCGAACTCGAGGAGAATACCTATCCAGGAACCTTGCATCAATTGTTTGAGGCCACTCCGATTTACCGTCCATTTTTGGATGCGCTGAGAGCGGCCGAAGCCACGTCTTTGTTGGGCGCGCTCAGCAGCCAGGGTGCCCCACTTACCATACTTTTGCCGCTGGAAAAGCTGGAAGGACTGATAGAAAGCCATACTCCTGGGAGTGGAGATCTTCTCAACACCTTAGCTGTGCACATCTATCCGGAGACCGACTCCCTCGATACTTGGATAGAACAAAGCTTTGCCGAAAATGAGGCCGGCGCTCGGATCACGGTGACTCCCACGACACCTGGTCTCGCCTTGGCCGGCGGCATACCGGTGATCAGCTCGCCGATAGCCACTTCGAACGGAACCGTATATTTACTTGATGGGGTGGTCACGGTACCCAACAGTTCCGCTGCAGACCTCATCACCGGGGAGCAAAGTTTGACCTCTTTCTCCAGGCTCCTGAAGAACACCGTGGTGGGTAGCGAAACCCTCTTGGATACCCTCCGAGATCCAAGCCTCACCTTTACTGTGTTTGCCCCCAACAATCAGGCTATCACCAAGCTGGGGGACCTGAATTATGGTACTGACACCAGTACCAACACAACGTTTACGGATGAGTTGGTAGCCGCTGATCTGCTGGACGAAGTACTGAACTACCACATTGTTGACGATCTTAGAGTAGAGCTTACAGAGATTGATCAATCGGTTGTGAGCCGACTAGGAGAAAATATCTCCATAGGCACCCTAGGGCCCCAAACTCCAGCCCTCAATAAGGTGATCGAAGTGATAGATACTTCGATCACCGAACCGGACAGCGGCAATACCAGTGTGGTGCACACCATCGGTAACGTATTGCTACCCTCGGAGGCGGTGATTCAAGCCAACGACCTGGCTCGTCCTCAAGATGAGTTTCCCGGCACCACCAGCCAAGCCTTGGCCTACTTCTCCGCGTTCTCTGCTTTTCATGCCCAACTATCCGAGACTCCCCTACCCGGCTTGCTCCCCCTGGAGGGCAAAAACAATGACGAAGGGCCCGAATCCGCCCCCATATTTGGGGGAACCTTGGAGGATATTCTTCGATTTGACGAAGGTGATCCAAGCTTTATAAAAGACGAGGAAGAGCAAGCCTTTCCTGGGGAACTAGTGAGCCCCTACGCCGCCAGTGATGCCAACTTTGCCATCGAATCCACCACCGTGTTTGCGGTGGTGAATGCTGGACTCCCCGCTAACTTTGAACAGTTTGTTTTCGAAAGTGGATCAAGCACCTTTCTACCGACCGACGTCCTTCCCCTGCACGTGGTCTTTGGGACTTTAACCAGCGAGCAACTCATCCCGGACACCCTGCCGACACTCACTGTCCAGACCGGTCCGGAAGAAGCGGGTTCGCTGGGTAAGTTTTTCCTCGAGATTGAAACAGATACTGATGCGGTACTCGTGAATGGGCTTTCCGTGGTGGCGGAAGATATCATTACCAATAATGGTGTTATTCACGTCCTGGATAATGCACTTACGCCGATCCTCACCGACTAAAAGCCGGCCGGCCCAAAGGCCCAAGACTAAGTTCTTCGAAGATCGCCGCGGTGTCGGGCCCTATGCACTTACGCCAATCCTCACCCCACTAAAAGCCGGTCTATCCAAAGGCCCGAGACTAGTAGCCGGTTGATGTGGCCATGTGTGTAGCTATCGAGCCCAGCCTTTCGTGATACGCTGACGACGAGGCGAGCGTACCTGGCGGTACGTGACCGAGGAGAGACTTTTCGTGGTCAGGGCGTTTCACGGAAAGACCGGCCCATAGATGCGTGCTGGGCTAGATCAACCGGCTGTTAGCAGAAATCACTTGGGTTGAACCCAAGTGCCTGCTTCTACGCCGGGCTAGGCCCCGCTGCGCGACCCCTTTGCTTACAGAGTTAATTCAAGTGGTCTTTGCTGTAGAGCTCCTGAGGAGCTTCGCTGTACTGCTGGTGTGAGCGAATAGGGAGAGGGCTCCGCCCAACAGAGAAGATGGATATTTTGGGAATTGCCCGCGACCACAGGGTGATGGGATGAGAAGAAGACACGCTCAGCAAGTGCTTATCACACCAGTTGATGAAGGGAGGGCCCAAGACTTTCGGCTCGGAGGGTGCTAGAAAAATGCTTTGAGACCGAGGGCACCAAAAGGGATGACAATGGTAGTTAAATCTAGGTCTGGAAAGTATCGCACGGTGGCTCGTAATCCCACATCAACGGCGACATTTGCGTTTATCGGCATGAGTAAACCTACCGTAGCATAGGGGCCGACGAAGCCAAAAGTCTGCACATCGTTGGAGGAGGAAAAGTCAGAAGACAGGATTCGGGCCCCAGCAATAGCTCCTGCGCCAATATATGGTCTACTTGTTCCCGCTTGAAAATATTGAGCGAACCCGACATAGGCCGAGAGATTGCTGATGCCGAAGCCTACTGAACTATAAATATTGGCACTTACATCTAATCCCACCACAGCCTGGATATCACCTTCGAGAAAGTACCCCACCTCTGGTAAAAGGATAAGCGTGCCCTCCTCGGAGGATATGTCAGCCTCGTCATTATCACTGGTGACTACATCAGTCCGTACAGAAGCGGTGCCGGAGAAAGATAAGGTTCCTTCACTGAGATCCAGTTTCTCAGCACTAGCATCGGGCAATTGGGTAAAGAATAGTAAAAAGGCGGCGACAAGGCTAACCTTCCGGTACATCGCCATCGGTACGTATTGGATTTGATTCATAGGTACGCATTATACTATCAGGCATTGATGTTGAATACCATTCGGCTAGATGTGCCACCGGACACACAAAATAACTATTAAGATAACCTTCTCAAAAGTATTGTCCTCATATTTCACAGCAACAAGATCACCCCAAGCGATGTTCTCCATGGTTGGAAAACTACATGGCTAAAAAAGGTGATGCAGTCTTCAATTACCAGTATCTTTTTTTCACTATTTTTAGCAGCCAGCAATGTCTGCAGACAATTACACGTGGCAACAAATGGGTCAGCCCTGAGCACGAAAAGTCTGGCGTGATGGATCGCAGGACCATAGCCCCGCTACATGACCACCGTGAAAGCCCGTCAACATCATAGGCCGAACCTAACGTAAAACCATGTGTTGGCGCTTACGCTCAAAGACCTCGCTGGTTGGTAGCCGGATGCCAAAGATATCCGTCTACACGTCTTTAACTTCAGCTGTAGATCTTAGCTGTTGATGTTCGCTGGGCTGAGATCGAATGTGCTTCAAAAACCGGGTCCCTCTTAACAGCCGGTTGATGTGGCCATGTGTGTAGCTATCGATCCAGGCTTTCGTGAAACGTTCTGACGACGAGGCGAGCGTACCTGGCGGTACGTGACCGAGGAGAGACTTTTCGTGGTCAGGGCGTTTCACGGAAAGACCGGCCCATAGATGCGTGCCGGGCTAGATCAACCGGCTGCTAGGGCGTGTCTTTTCACTCCGGACCGCGTTCTGACTTGTTTCCCGCGTTTGTGAGGGATCGGTGGCTTCGCCACCCTTCGCGCCCCTCAGCCCGGTACATCCCGTAA
>JAHQVK010000120.1 GCA_019634385.1 Myxococcales bacterium
AGCCTGTTGATCTAGCCCTGCACGCATCAATCGGCCGGTCTTTCCGTGAAACGTCCTGACCACAAGAAGTCTCTCCTCGGTCGCGTACCGCCAGGTACGCTCGCCTCGTCGTCAGAACGTTTCACGAAAAGCCTGGCTCGATAACTACACACAGGGCTAAATCAACAGGCTGCTTGGGTAGATCTAGACGTTATCGCTGTGGTTTGTATCAGTGGTTTATGAGCTTTCTTATTCGGGGTGTGGGTTTTCTCATACTTCTGCTGGTTCTTATTCAACTGGTGCCTTACGGACGCGACCATTCTAATCCCACAGCTACTGGTGAAGTGGTTTGGGATAGCGATGAAACCAAAGCCCTATTTACGAAAGCCTGTGCTGACTGTCACTCGCACGAGACCAGTTGGCCATGGTACGCAAATGTTGCTCCCCTGTCGTGGTTAGTGACTCACGATGTGAATGAGGGCCGTGAGCACTTCAACGTGTCCGCGTGGGGGCAACAAGAACACAACGAAGCGGACGAAGCAGCCGAAGAAGTAGAGCACGGTCATATGCCGCCGATGCTCTATCCTCTCCTTCATCCGGAGGCAGAGCTGTCCGAAGAGGAGCGATCAAAGTTGATCGCTGGTCTTAAAGCAACTTTCAACAGCGAGTCGGATTAAGAGTAGATGCCCTATGACTAGGGTCATGTCATTTCTTCTCCAACAAAGTACTATACACGCCATTGTCAAAATATGAGATGGCAGAGACGCAGAAGACAAAACTCAAAGATGCGGTCTCAATAGTATCTACGTGCATCCTACAATCTTTCTTGGGGACTTAGCGGAGTCAGTAGGCCTAGTTTCGAAGCAAAGCATAGCTATGGGAACGGCGAAGACCGGAGCATGACGAAGGTCGTGGAGATAGCCACAACTATCGGCTGGTCTTTGTGTGAAACGTCCTGACCACAAGAAGTCTTTCCTCGGTCACGTACCTCCAGGTACGCTCGCCTCGTCGTCAGAGCGTTGCACGAAAAACCTGGCTCGATAGCTACATACATGGCCAAATCAACCGGCTGCTAGGCTGGCGAGTGTCCCGAGTTACCAACGGCTGCAACTCTTGAGTCGATTTTGGATCAGGTACTTGTGGAAAGAAGCCCTGTATCTCCAAATATGCTACTTATGATAGCTTTGTCGTCTGTATTACTACAGCGCCTCTCGAGCTAAAGCGGTTTTGCTCCCTTTGGAACAGTAGGGAATAGAGCAAGCTTTGCTGATCAAAAAAAATCATCTTTCTGGGAATAAATAAACTGAGAGACTGATAGCGATTGGCTCCGTCTCCCATTCGAGCCGGTCAGAAGTTGATCGTGATCGGCTTTTGTTCTACCCGAGCAGGTCAGAAGTTGATCGTGATCAGCTTTTGTTCTACCCGAGCAGGTCAGAAGTTGATCGTGATCGGCTTTTGTTCCATCTGAGGAGGTCGGAAGTTGATCGTGATCGGCTTATTGCTCTATCCGAGCAGGTCAGCAGTTGATCGTGATCGACTTTTGTTCCATCTGAGGAGGTCGGAAGTTGACTGACATCGTCGCATCCATGCTCTGCGTCGGTCAGCAGTTGATGAAGTACTCCTGAGAGCACATTGGCAGCCGGTTCATCTGGCTGAGGGATCCTTCTTCCATCGGTCTTTACATGGAGCATCTCGAACCGCTCGGCTTTTGATCAGTCAGGTATTGTCCCTCATCGAGAGCCTGCACGAAGAGACTACTGTGAATTGTATGCATTCGGCCAAAGCGACCGACTGTCCATGCCTGTGGTCAATATGATGGCTCTTAAGATAGTTCTGAGCATTTATAGTCGGACCATTTCCATTCTGGAAATTCTCTAGATCACCATATGTTATGGCCATAGGACAATGGGTCTCGCCGGCTCATAGGAGATCGCTAGATCCTGTTCATCGAACCCAACAGCCAGCTCCGAATTGTCTTAGTTGAAGCAAGATCCGGTCACCCCGTGGAGCATCTCGAACCGCTCAGCCTTTTAGAGCAAAGACCCCTTGGTGATTCAGTAAGAATCACCAAGGGGTCGCGCAGGGGGGCATAGCCCGGCGTAGAAGCAGGAACTTGGGTTCAACCCAAGTGATTTCTGCTGTATCCGTCTATGACCGATGAATTCATCGTCATAGACGAGAATTCCAGCGGTGTATCTGTGGTTTCATAGACTGATTTGCTATTAGCAGCTTGTTGATCTAGCCCTGCACGCATCTATCGGCCGGTCTTTCCGCGAAACGTCCTGACCACGAAAAGTCTCTCCTCGGTCGCGTACCGTCAGGTACGCTCGCTTCGTCGTCAGAGCGTTTCACGAAAAGCCGGGCCCGATAGCTACACACCGGGCTAAATCAACAGGCTGCTAGGGCGTGTCTTACCCTCCAGACCGCGTTCTGACTTGTATCCCAGATTCGAGAGGGGTTGTGGTGGCTTCGCCTGACCCCTCAAAAACTCGGGATACGGCCTCATCTCCGCAGCCGGAGTGTAAAGACATGCCCCAACCCATCAATGATGCGTCCAGTGTGGGATATATTGGTGTGGTTAAACTATTTTACATATACACAAATATCATAGATACCACATAGACACACTCAGCCAGATTGTATTCAATTTCTCATAGGTATGATGGACGAAGTAGTATTATTCAACACCGTTTCGACGTTTATCATAGACTTTTTGTTGAAGTGATCAGGTTGTATCTGAAGGTCACGGACTTCACACTTACCTACCGTCCTAGTTTAATGGACCATATGTTCTTCTTGCCAGTTTTAGTTAAGGATAGTTTATACACTGTTATGACGGGCCCGAAGTTACTCGAAAACGATCCAACATCAAGCTACGTCCCCTCTGTGTCGGTCAAATTATATCGTCCTATCGCATTGGCTTTGTCCTCCCATGGAATTGATGCTAATGAATTTTTTTCTGAGTTTGGTATCTCTTCGCCATTTACGATGGGTTGGGATGAGAGAGAGCAAATCAATGAGATTGGCGTTATTTGGGGCCGGTTACTGGAGATCACCGGTGACCCTGAGTTTGCTTTGCACGCCGCAGCTAAGGTTGACATTACTTGCTTTGATGTAATTACCTATCTCGAGTCAGCAGCCTCTACACTGCGCAACGCATTACATTTCAGGTTTGGCTATTTTAGACTACTGGTTGATGCTCTCGAATGGACGTTGGAAGAAAAGGGTGGGGAGGCTTTGCTCAGATTGCACGAGCGTCCAGGACAACCACCTTTGCCGCCGGTTACTGAATACATGCTGGGAGTTTGGAACATGTTTCTTCGTTTATTTGGTCCGAAAAACTGGTCTCTAAAGCAGGTTTGTTTTCGACACAGTAAACCATTTCGAGCCTTGGCTCATAGTAAGCTTTTTGGGGTGGATCCCGTATTTCACGCGGCCAATGATGGCCTCATCTTTAGTGCGAATTGGCTGGATGCGCCCATGCGTGCCAAGGATGAAATCCTCGCTGATTTACTAGGTCACTACGCGGATCAGCCACTTTCCGCCAATACTCCAGCGTGCAACTGGAGCAAGCGCGTCCATCAACAATTACGAAGAGGTTGTCCCCCTATCCTTTCACGGGTTGCTCAGGCTCTCAGGACCTCGCCTCGGTCTTTGCAACGATCCCTTGCTGCAGAAGGCACCAGCTACAGCGAAGTGGTGAACCAATATCAACGGCAGTTGGCGGAAGAGCTGCTTCGGCGTCGCGAGCTTGGGATCAGTGAAATCGCAAGCGCACTCAACTTTACCGATGGTAGTACATTTCACCGAGCATTCAAGCGATGGACGGGTAAGAGTCCTAGTGAGTTTCGTGCGGAGATATCTTGGTCGTAGCCCATCGAGAACCGACGTATACCGCCGTTCATGAAAGCGTTCAATCGAAAAATCGAAAACCCACTAACTATCGGATATATATGCAGATCAATGAAAATTCTGACCGAAGTTTAGTGACCTGTGAAAGTTCTCTTTCACCAGTTTTTCTACAAACAGTTAAAGATAGATAAGGAAAAGATTTCTAGAAGGGCGGTACGCGGTTGTGATCGGTCTAGAGGCTCGAGGCCGTCCTCAAACTTTGTAGATTTGTCAGATTATGGGGTTCAATGTAGTCATGTTATCTAACCCGTTTTGGCATGTTTGGTTATAATTTTGGCGCGTTTGAACTATTGTCGCCCAGCCTGAGTGCCTCTACTGTACTTGGAGCGAACCGGTGACGTTTCGTTATCTAACGTGAGGATTATATTAGTGAATATTGTACGCGGTTTTCTATCAGTAGTTTTTGGAGCAATGCTAACAACTCAGGCTTCTACGGCGTTTGCAACCTGTGACGTTGAAATAGAGCTGGTCGCTATCGACGGCCTTATAGACAACACTATAGAGTGCGAGGATCAAGGCGAAGTCGGTGAGGCGAGGATCCTAAATAACGGAGATTTTTGCAGAATTATTTTTTATGGCAACACCCGTCAACAGAACATTCTAATAAAGGATGCTGCAGGTGATCCCGTAGACAGCGTACTCTTTCAGGAAGATGGTAATTTCTTCGGTTCTGACGAGCAGTGCTTAAACTGGGTGTTTGTTCGCTTAGTAGCCCGATAATCCCGATAGTAAGTTGTAAGTCAGAAAATGAACCTCATTGTAAGATGGGGTTCGAACTTTTTCAGATGCGTTGGAGAATTGAGCTTTGTCCTCAGGAGACTGGTTTAGCTACACGTTAGCTTTTTTTTCGGATCTCTTGAGTATTACTTTGTATACTGTATTATCCCGTATACTATCTACGCCGTCGTTTTTGATGCGTTCGAGGTGACGATACTGTTATATGGTATGCGCGTATGTATCCGAGAAGTCTTTGACTACACGCCCTCAAGATGCTGCTTCGCATCCTAGCAGGCCATCGGAAAAGTGAGTTAGGCGCTTCGCGGGTCTTTTTCCGTGGAACGTCAGGACCGGCTTCGCCTTTCATCGGTTGCGTACGCCCGGTATGCGACCACTTCATCCGGAGCGTTCCACAGAAAAGATACTTCGCGGATCACCCATCCCACTTTTCCGATGGCCTGCTAGAGGTACAAAATGAAGGACTTGATGCCTTTGCAGCAGCAGCAACTTGGGGTCAACTCAAGTTGCTGCTGCTCAGCGGGGCAATGCCCCGCTGCACGACCCCATGTTGATTCTTGCAGAATCAATTCAAGTGGTCTTTGCTGTAAAGACCCTATCGCTCGGTTGGTTGCGCAACTGAGTGGCCCGCTGCAGGACAGCAAGGATGGTTTGACTTAGAACTACCTACCTTGGCTGCTGCGGTAGGTTTGGACCTATGAAGGTGATTGGGATGATCGGCGGCATGAGTTGGGAAAGCACCTCTGACTACTACCGCAACGTAAACAACGGCATCAAGGCTGAGCTGGGTGGCCTCCACTCAGCCAAGGTCATCCTTTACAGCGTCCGATTTCGCTCAGGTCGAGAAGATGCAGCACGTTGGCCAATGGGATGGGTCAGCCGCCGTTCTCGCCGACGCTGCCCGGAAGGTAGAAGCGGCCGGTGCGGACTTCTTCTTGATTGGCACGAACACGATGCACAAGGTCGCCGCCGCGATCGAGGCCGCTGTTGACATCCCGCTACTACATATGGATGACGCGACCGGACAAAACCTAGTTGAGGACGGCATCACTCGAGTCGGTCTGCTTGGCACCGCTTTCACGATGGAACAAGACTTCTACCGAGGACGCCTTGATGAGAAGTTCGGGCTCGACGTGCTCGTGCCGAACGAAGAAGATCGCAAGATCGTGCACGACATCATTTATGGCGAACTAGTTCTGGGAGAAGTTAAAGACAAGTTCCCGTCGGGAGTACCTGCGAATCATCAACCGAATGGCGGCCGACGGCGTGGAGGCTGACGTGAAGCTATATGACACCACAGTAATCCACGCCGAACAAGCAGTGTCGATGGCGCTCATAGCCGATTAACGAGCGCGACTCTCTGAAGGGCAATGAGTGAGTTCTAATCTTCTGCCTTCCGCTGACTGCCTTCCCCCATTCCTGTTGCTTATGGGCCGGGGTGGATTAGCGAGCGACCGCGGCTCAGTCCGTTCCGATGCTGGCATGTCGACGCCTTTGGTCGTGACCGATCAAAACAGCAGTGAGCTACCCTTTATGGCTCGGTCGATAGACGTCCTCCGGGGAGCCGGTCTGTCGCCTTCGTTGCTCGCTGCAAGGAGCGGTTTAGTGATTTCAGATATCTAGAATGGGCATAACTGGATTCGAACCAGTGACTTCCACCGTGTGAAGATGGCACTCTAACCGGACTGAGTTATACGCCCTTTAGAATTCGGAGCCTTAGAGAATCGACCGGCTGATGACAAGCGAAAAAGCAAACATGCTTGGACCGTCGCTTGAGTCTGTTCTTGGCGCTTAGGCTACGCTGATGCTTGGCCCGGTCGGTGAGGCGTGGCACATCATAATTCCCGTGAACGAAGCTAAACCCAAACCGGTTGAGGTAAAAAATGACCGGGACAATGGACGCATGCTTATCAAGTGGGATGATGATTCCCGCACTCAGTATCCCT
>JAHQVK010000121.1 GCA_019634385.1 Myxococcales bacterium
CCAACCTCACGACCAGCTATTCTAAAGCTTAAAACCATCGTTCGCGGTTAATACTATCGGTATTATACGTCCAATTTCGAGCCAATACTGGTGCAGCCTAAAAATATACGGCGCCATAAGGCCACATTGTTGCACTAGCAGGCCATCGGAAAAGTGGGATGGGTGATCCGCGAAGTATCTTTTCCGTGGACCGCTCCGGATGAAGAGGGCGCATACAACCGATGAAAGGCGAAGCCGGTCCAGACCTTCCACGGAAAAAGGACGAGCGAAGCGCCTAACTCACTTTTCCGATGCCTGCTAGTACCCCTGACGTTCTTGACGCCGTAAGAACATCTCGAGTTGAACTAGAGCGAAAATACGTTGCCCATGCTCACGGTGTCCTGACTTATGCTCTCGTACGAGTGCGTCAACTGCATCCTGATTCAGCCACTCATACATTCTCGCCTTAGGCCCGAACAGTTCAGATACTAGCTCCTGGAGGGGACCAGTCCACCAACGACCAACGGGAACCCCAAAGCCGTGCTTTTTGCGATCCAGAACCTCAGGCCCTAGTACATTCCTATATGCCTCCCGTAAGAGCCATTTGAGTTGACCGTTCCGGAGCTTCATGAAGCTCGGTAGTTGAAATGCTAGTTCAATAAGTTCGGTGTCTAAGAAAGGAGAGCGTGCCTCCAAGCCAACGCCCATAGTCGTCCGGTCAGTCTTTACCAAAAGGTCATCCAGTAGATAGGTCTTAAAGTTATGAAACAGAATCTGCCCTAGTCTGTCTTGGCCCGCCTCAGCGGCTTCTTCAAGTATCCTACTTTGCTCAACTATGGGGGCCCAAACATCACAGTCTGGAAATTGATCCAAACGCAGGACTTGAGTCAGTCGTTCCCCAGCAAAATACGCATTCCAAGCAATAAGCTGCTCATTCTTCGTTTTGCCAGCATGCTCGACAAAGCGTTGAGCCATTGACAACGGATGTTTGTAGCCAGACGGTTCGGGTATACACGACAGGACCCGTCGTAAGATTCTAGCTAAACCATCCGGAATATATTCTTTGGCAACCCCCCCTTGGAAGCGACTATATCCAGCAAAGATTTCATCACCACCATCCCCTGTGAGCACCACTGTAACATGCTCTCGAGTTGCTTCCGAAACGGTGTGCACCGCTAACGCTGAGGAATCTCCATATGGCTCATCATGCTGGTAAAGTAACCGTTCAAAGAGTGCCTCAGCCTTCGGCGCCAAACGAAGTTCAACATGCTCAGTACCAAATTGCTTAGCGACCTGTCTTGCATATTTAGTTTCGTCATAAGAACTATCATCCGCAAACCCAACAGCAAAAGTCTTAACCGGCTCAGATGAACGAGCCGCCATTTCGCTAACCACAATGCTGGAATCTACTCCGCCCGACAGGAAAGCTCCCACGGGAACATCCGCGAGCATCCTACGCTCAACTGCTCGCCCTACGGCCTTCCGTACCATACTCTTCGCGGTTTCTACGTCCACCGGGATCGATGTACGCATAGAGTCGAGCAGACGCCAGTACGGCTCTATCCGAGGACACTGACCAGGAACAAAAACCAAGCGAGTACCAGGCTCGAGTCGACATACACCGGAAAAAATACTTCTAGGTGTTGAGACATAGCCAAATGTAAGATATTCCGGGATCTTTCCCGGGTCGAGCTTCAAACGAACGCCGGGTACCCCAACAAGCGCCTTTGCTTCAGAACCAAACGCCAATCCACCATCGGATGTTTTTACCCAGTAGAGAGGCTTTTTTCCAATCCGATCTCTCATCAACAGCAGACGATGCTGTCGTGCGTCCCAGATAGCAAAAGCGAACATTCCATCTAACTGGCTCAGACCTTCAATACCCCGCTCCAAATACTGGGCTAGTATTACTTCAGTATCTGACTCAGTTCTAAATACATAACCTCGCTTTTCAAGCTTCAGACGAAGAGCACGGAAGTTATAGATCTCCCCATTGAAAATGAGGCTTACCTTCATATCTGCACTAACGAAGGGCTGTGACGCGGCACTGCTCAGATCGATGACCTTCAGTCGCGTGTGTGCAAACACCCCCATTTGCTGACCCAGAGGGCCTTCAAGCAGAATGATACCAGAGGCATCAGGCCCCCGATGAGTTAGGCGCTGTACCATATGTTGGCCCACATCCAGTGGTTCTGGGATGGTTCCGACTACGCCCGCAATACCGCACATACACCAAGAGGATCCCGTGCGTAGCCGAATGGCAATACTCCGCCGTCTTATTGGCAGAGGTTTAAGGGCTCATTGCTAAACGTGAATATATTTCCGACCTCACCGTGAAGTCCTATCCCTCTAAGCGCTGACCATACTGATTTGTATAGTACTCACGATAGGCTCCGGATCGAACTCGCTCCCACCAATCCCGATTATTTAAATACCAGTCGATGGTAGAGGACAGTCCTTCTTCGAAGGTCTGCTGCGGGTTCCAACCAAGTTCCTTTCGAATCTTAGTATAATCTATCGCGTATCGGCGATCATGACCGGGTCGGTCGGTTACATACCGAATTAACGACTCTGGCTTCTCCAGATGTGAGAGAATCCGTTTGACAATATTGATATTCGGTTGCTCGTTCTGGCAGCCTATGTTATAGACCTCTCCAGCCCTACCTTTTTCGAGCACCCGCTGCACAGCGTCGTTATGATCCCAAACGTGAATCCAATCTCTTACCTGCATACCATCGCCATAAACCGGCAGTGCCTCCCCGGCGAGAGCATTAATAATCATCAGTGGAATCAACTTCTCAGGGAACTGAAGTGGGCCGTAATTATTTGAGCAACGAGTTACAACGACATCTAGACCGTAGGTATGATGGTACGCCAGCGCTAGCAGGTCCGAACCGGCCTTAGAGGCAGAATAAGGACTACTGGGCTTTATAGGTGACGTCTCAACAAAGTAGCCAGTCGGCCCCAAAGAGCCATACACCTCGTCTGTAGATACCATTAAAAACCGTTTGATCCCGTGCTTACGACATCCATCCAGCAGGACCTGAGTGCCCACAACGTTGGTGTCAATAAATGCTTTCGGGCCAGAAATACTCCGATCCACGTGGGATTCTGCCGCAAAGTGTACCACATAGTCGGGTTGCTCTTTGGCCATGAGCACCTCCATGGACTCCGCATCTTGGATGTCCGCCTTGATAAACTCAAAGCGAGGATCGTTGTGGACTGAGGCTAAGCTCTCTAGGTTGCCCGCATAGGTAAGAGCGTCCACCACTACCATGCGGTCAATCACACTGCCATGCTTTCCAGCAAGACTTCGTAATACGTAGTTGGCGCCAATAAATCCGGCCCCTCCGGTCACCAGGTACTTCGACATAATGTTCCTTTCGGTGGTCGCCAGGTGGTATAGCCGTTGATGCGATTGCTGAGAAGTAGCCTTTTATTTCTCAGAAAATCGCTTCTGGCACAAAAACTATATCTCCCGGTTTCAAGGGGAAATTTGGCGCCCTTCCTTCACCTATATCACCGGCAGCAAGCTCAAAAACGCGCTCCGAACCAGAGATGACCCGGGTCACCCGTGTTCTGTTCGGGGCTGCCAACTCTCCAAATCCTCCCGCGTTAGTAATAGCTTCGATCACTGTCATACCACTTTGGTATGAAAAAGTACCAGCCTTCCCAACTTGCCCAAACACATGAACCTTTCGAGAGTTTTGTTCACGAACGAGTACTGTGACCTGAGGCGCTCGAAGATAGTCTCCGTCCAACCGACTACTTATATCGGTTGCCACCTGTTCAGGACGCTTTCCAAGGACCTCTACACGACCGATAAGCGGAAAGTGAATGTCCCCCTCTGCACCCACTCGGAACACACCATCTAGTTCATGCTCTCGGAAAACACTAACTTGAATAACATCACCCTGACCAAGCGTATCTACATTTCGTGCAGATTCTACCTGAGGCAAAATAATGGCTCTCGTCGATCGACAAGCGACCACTACCAAAATACAACCGAGAGCCAATACTCGTAATTTTCTAGTATCCACTTGACTTTACCATGTTCTATTTAGCCAGCCTGAGTCCTGCGCGCCTCTCCGAGAGAGACCACTTCTCCGGGCGGTATATCTACTCTGTTTAGTCGGTGTTCAACCAATGACTCTGCTAACAGCTCTAAGTATATAGGCAAAGTGGGATCCTTGTTAGCGTTCGTATCATAGCCGAACACGGACACCAACTCACCTAGACGACGATCGTTATACTCGAGACAGAGGGAGCGCGCATAAGGATATATATCCATCTTATCTGTAGATAAGTCCCTATGCTCTTCTTTGCGCCACAAGAAAATTCGCCCACGAAGATCTGCCGTATCGGCACCATCATCAAGCCAAGTGAGTTTCACTAGCTCTGCATTCAGTTGAGAAAAAATTGGTATTATTTTGATCCAGGCTTCTTCAGCCGTTTCTGCCGTTCGGACGGACTGCACCACATTTCGTACCGCATCTCGATGGACCGGCACCGGCTTCACAACTATATCATCGAGCCTGCGAAGACCACCGATCCATCGGACAAGCAGGCTAGCCATTGCTACCATCACAGATAATACAATAGCCCGATGTGTCGCATCGGTTTCCAGAAGAGCCAACGCCCCTAAGCAAAAGAGTATACTAACACTGTAAAGGACTAGGACTGCCCCGCGATGAGAAAATCCAAGCGCTAGTAGTCGGTGGTGCAGATGCTCTTTATCTGCCTGAAAGGGAGAACAGCCCTTTCGAAGTCGCCGAATAAACGACAATGATGTATCCAGGATTGGTAAACCAAGGGCCAGCACCGGAACGAGCAGCGCAACAGCAGTAGCCCCTTTCTGTTGGGTCCATATCGATACTGCCGACAAAACAAACCCAAGAAACATAGACCCCGAGTCACCCAAGAATATTTTGGCCGGATTAAAGTTCCAGAATAGAAACCCCACAATCGCTCCGGCAAGGGCCGCGGTAATGAGGCATAGCAGGATTGCATTCCCCACCATTGCAACACCAAACAGTACGGACGTCGCAAGCAGGGCAACACCGGAGGCTAGTCCATCCAGTCCGTCAATTAGATTGAGAGCATTGATGACCCCTACTATCCAGAGGACCGTTAGAGGTAGTGAGAATACCCCTAGGTTGATCACGTCACCAACCGGTGAGCTCAACAACTCTATGCGAAAACCGCAAAGCCAAAGTATAGATGCCACGCCGCATTGGACAAGTAGTTTCGTGCGTACACTTGCGTTACGGAGATCATCGTATACACCTAATGTTACAATGGCCAACGCTCCACTGAAGAGGCCGGCTATAAGGCGTATATCCGAGTACAGTAGATCAGACACTCGATTTTCGTAAAGAGCCAAACATAGTATGGGCGCAAAGAAGGCCAGTACAACCGCCACGCCTCCTAGGCGAGGAACAGCACGGGAATGGACTTTTCTACTTTCATTTGGGAGATCTAACCATCCTTTCCGATGTGCAACCCAAACAACAATTGGCGTACTTAGAGCAGCAACTACTAGAGCTAGGCAAAAAGCAACAATATAAGTCTTCACTCAGACCCCACTCATCATCTGCATTCGGCTTTCGCTCCTATCGCGAGCCTCTGTGCGGACCAGTGAGTCGTAAATAATCTCCATATCAGAGAGCAACCTTCGGTGACTATATCGGGAGAAAACATCCTCACGATGCAAATCAGTGATGCGAAAAGGGTTAGTGAGGTGCATATTTATCGCATTTTTTAGTCCATTGATATCTCCTCTTTCAACCATCGTCCCCATTCCTTCACGCAAGATATCCCGGATCCCCCCCACATTGGTTGCGACAACCGGGAGCCCGCAGACCAAGGCCTCTATCACGGCAACTGGGGTCCCCTCATTATCACTCGACAACACCATCAGGTCTGCATCTCCGTAGATCTCAGGAAGATCGCGGCGAAAGCCCAAAAAATATACATTTGGTATATTAACCGCCTGCGCCTCAAGAGCCGCGCGACATTCTCCATCACCTACAATAACCAGATGTTGCTTCCTATTCGGCTTCATTTTCCGAAAGGCTTCCAGAAGCACATCGAATCGCTTTATGGGAACCAATCTCCCTACTGCGACCGCCACCTGAGCCTCCTCATCTATACCAAGCTGTTGGCGAAGAGGACCGACACCTTGACGTAGAGATGGTACCGAGCGAAATCGGGCCAAATCTAACCCAAGAGGCACTACTTGCACTTTATGAGGTGGTGCGATCTGATATTTGTATACTAGATCACTCCGCTGCTTCTCTGAAACAGCTAGGATGCGATCGGTTTTCGCAGCCAAGAACCGCTCCACCCGTATACAGGCATCTGACCTCCGCGAAGAGAAATAACCCTCAAAGACATGACCGTGAAAGGTATGAAGAACAACCGGTACACCGGTTAGATAGGCTGCAACTCTACCAATAGCACCAGCCTTGGCAGTATGAGTGTGAACGATATGAGGTCGCACCTCTTGCAGGATTTTCGTGACCTGCTGAATGGCCACCAAATCTCTCCACGGGTGAATAGAGCGTCGCATTTGGCGAACGGTACGGACCGATACTCCACGTGAGGCAGCAAAATCCTCCATCGAGATTTCGTCTGGCTCCAACCCTCCCCCGACCAAGATCGTTTCGTATCTAGATCCCGCTCGATGAGACAGACCCTCCGATAGTAAAATACTATGAAAGGCTGGCCCTCCCGCACAGATGCGACTTTGTATTCGGACAATGCGCATACTACACCTACTCCGCTAGGGCCAATCGTTACAGTTGGCTGCGGTTTCTCGCTCGTTCCTGAGGGCCAGATATTCCAGAGTATCAGGCTTTTTCGTAATCGTTCGACCGTCAGTGCTCAAACTCACCCTAATAGCGCACTCCAACAGTGGCAAACACTTGGTGACGTGAGAACGCACCCAGCTCTGGAAGACTATTTCCTCGCTCCGGATCATTGGATCCTTGGTGAAGTAAACGATAGTTCAGACCACCAATTAGCCAATTATAGAAATAGTAGTCAGCCCGCAGCCCTCCGAATGCCAATGTGGCTGATGGCTCGTTCTCAGCAATTCCTGGGTTCTGGGCTACCAATTCTGCATCCGGCGCTTGGGTACCAAAGTCACGATGTTGGACTTCGGCATAAACACCTAGTTCGAGTCGTTCTATTCGCCACAGTGCGCGAAATCGAAGTGCATCCGCTATAAAACTAGATAGTGCAACCGTGGGCTGCAAAGTTCGCTGGTAACCCAAACTAATTTGAGCAACCCGAGTTATTTGCCATACCGCGGATGCGAGCCCGACGACAGTCCGCTGATTCTGAGGCGCAGTCTCACCAAACCTTTGACCCGACCAGACTAAATTTTCTGCGTACCCCACCCGGAGTTCGGTGGCAATGGTTCGGGTAATCTGCCCTTCAACACCGACCAGCAGGGATATAGGGTTTGAGCCGAGCGTAGTTACTGGCCCTGACGGGTTATATGCATCAAAAGCACCAAAATCGATATATACTAGTGCCGCCGTTTTCGGCAAAAACTTCAGGCGTCCCTCAAAAAAACCTTTATGCAGGAAGCCATCATCCGGAGCTGATCGTCCCTCCATACTTCGGAGAAAAACAGTGAACGCATTTTCGTACCCAACATCAAACTCGAGCGCCCCTCCTCCAGGTCGAAGGGTTAGATACAATTTTCCCGTGTCCGCAAAGGTTTCAAATAGTGCCTCATCTGCGCTAATTGTTCCTAGGTCAGGAAGAACAGTCGGCGTTAAGATCGGTGTATTTTCAACCGTGAGAGTAACAGCCGAGCGACCGGTACCCAAGCGAAAGTACAAACGAGCGTCAGCACCCGGTTTTGTTCCAATGCTTTCTAGCGTTCCCGCCGCCGGAGAGAAGAATTGGCTAACAGTAAGACCAGCACCTAATCTCAGGCGGTAGGATCGCCCGGGAGCATCAAGTTTGAAACTTGGGCGTATAACCAGTCGGAAATCTTCTGCGCCCTGACTATCAGAGTCATTCAATCGCTCCGGATTCGAATCCATAGCAGCAGATAGATCAAGATTAAGATGTAACTTAGACTTGGCCCCCACCCGGAACCCTAAGCGGCGATCTTCTGCCCATGCTGGCTTTGTCAATAGTATCACTCCGCAAAGAAACCATATAACTCTCGTTGCGAGTTGCGGAAAGATCCTAGGTCTGTGGGTCCATTCGTGCCGGTCCATGAAGGTCCTCAAAATGTGCTGGCAACCGGAGGTACTGCCGGTCCAGGAGGGGGAGCTACTGCCCCAGGTGCATCGGTCCCGAATCCGTCAGCATTGTCATCAATCTCAATGTCCACTGATGTATTTCCGGCGTATGCGGCGTTTTCTCCTACGCACTTCTCAGCTTCTGTACGTAGCTCCTGGCTTTTTTGATGTGAGACGACAACCTTGGTAAACTCATGATTCACTAAGTCTTGAGCGTCATTCGCTATGGCCTCATACATTTGAAGAGAGGCCTGTTCTGATATTTTCAGGAGTCCTTTGATCTGAATGAGTTTCTCATTTACACAATGTAGCTTAACAATATCTCTGGAATTGCGTGCATTCGCCAACACCGTTACCACTCGTCCTAGCGTCGAACGTTGATCGACCAACATTGATTCGACACGTGCTTTTTTTTTGTCTACCGGTATCGACGCCGCATCAATATCACCAAAGGAGAGAGACCTACTGAATCCTGCTGCATCATTCGCATCAGTAACACCATTTACCTTCGTGCTGCGACGAGCATCTTTTTTGTCCTCTGCGCTTGGCTGAGCCAACGAAGGGGATATGTTTATCAAGTTGAGCAAAATTAGCACAAGACTCATCAGTCTGAGGCTGTGCCCAACATCGGGTGAGGTTGGCCATCTCACAATGCTCGTGATGTAGTAGGGCCTCTGAGGTCTGTCAAACCCCAAACCATTTTGGTAAGACCTATCTACTGGCAATCTGTAAAACAAGCGTATGCAACACTTTTTGGTTTGTTTTCTCAGCAGACTGGGCACCAGTCTCTTTTTTCTATTAATATTGAACATCCGCAAAAACATCCTACCGCACGATTCGGTCAAAAGTCGCAAACTCACATATCTTTAGAAGAATGAACACTACGTAAATGTCTCGGAATGCTTCCACAACTATCAACTAGCTCTAGCTAGGTAGAATTACGCTACGTCGGGAACGTAGAAATTTGTTACACATCGCTCTCGATGGTTGAGATACTCCTAAAAATATTTCTGTATGGCGAATGACCGTCGGTAATTGTGAGCTTTGCTTCATAGCAAGCCTAGGGTTCACTTAGGGAAAACTCTGCAGGGATTGCCGTTCGCGAAATAGTTGTCAGACGGTGCGAATAGACAGCAGTCTTGCTATGGTCCCCACGAAGTGGGTCGATTTGACGACAACTGGGCAGACGCTATCTCAGAAAACCAATGGCCTTATCAGCTTATCAAGGCGGTTCGGCTGGATCCCTCAGCCCTCGCTACCCAGAGAGCGGTAAGGACCTTAAGAGCATGGCGAAGCCAAGCAACCGGCTCAGATGCACGCTCCCAAAGCGCACGTAGCTTTCTCCAGGGAGTCGCTACCGCGTTGTTGTCTCCATCGCCGGCGTCAAGAGATTCAACTCCCCCCAACAGGTCATCTCCATCTAGAGTGGATCCGACCCCCGAACCATCCGATGCCACCGCCAGGCCAAGGCAAAAGTCGGGCGATGACCCTAATGCAGATATGACCGACAAAATCAATATTGACCTGGGTAGCTATGGATTTGCTTTGCCCGAATTCGATGACGAGCTCGACGTAGATATGCTCGAGGAAGCAACTGTGTTGGCGGCCCGAATAGAGCACCTTACCCAGAAATCCATGAAAAGAGGGCTCGAGGCTAAGGCCTCAGCCACCCCAAGCCCAGAGGCTCGGCGCCCAACGCCAAATACGGCGAGCGGACACCCTAGGTCTCTGACCCAAAATCGGCACCACAGTCATCGATCTCAAAGTAGCCTCTTGGACGGGAGTGCTCAGTTCGAGGGCGAAACCTCATCTAAGAGCTTACCGGTCATACCTATTCCAGATCCTCCGCCCCCCCATAGTCATAGCGCAGCTTCAGGCGTGTCATACCCAAAGCAGCCTACTTCCAGTGGTGAACGCCCGCCGGCAGCAGCTACCCAAGTGCGCGCAATGGCAGCAACTCTTGCGCCGTTGGTTTTGGAACTCATGCCACTCCCGCCGCCTCGGAGAGCTCGTCGGTTTTGGGCCCGGTGGCGAGAGGTTGTGGGGGATCTCGGCGTACGAAGGGATGTGGTCGAAGACTTACTTGAGTCTGCGAGTTCGCCAGAGCATCTGTTAGCCGAGCTCATCGCCGAAACCCAGGCCGTTAACGTGCAGAGCGTTCACTTTCATCTTACCCAATTTCTAGCCTCGGATACGATTGCCTAACAGACGCAATAGTTTCGCATTTTAGATACCACGCCTGCGGGATCCGCTGTCTGGCACAGCGGATCCCATTTCTTGATAAACGCGGCTGGCACAACGTCGATAGCAGACACAAAACCTCTCCCAAGGCACCAGCACCTAGCTGGTCCGGCGATAGATCGAACTAGGGCATGTCGTTGACGCGGGCCCGAAACTATTACGAAATAGCTGGTCTAACTCAATGTTCGGACTAGAGGGAAGGCAGCCATAACTAGCTGACTAAAAAGATTCCGATCTGGTTCGATCGCAGGCCAATAGATGCTCAGCCCACCAACAGCTTCGCTGGAATCATCAATGACGATGATGAGTCGCTTGATAACTCTTCCGTCGCCGCCCCTCACTAGAGTCCTATGGGACGGCGACGGAAGGTTGACTGCCTCGATCTTATACGAGGTTGTCAAGACCAACAGGGTTCAACCAAATCGGTGTCGTCATTCCTAGTATCTACTCGCACGCGGTAAAACATGACAAATTGTCGCACAGCAAGTTTTCTTGGCAACCGCACGTCCAAGGAGCTTCGCACGGCCCGGTGATGAACATTTGGACTGGTGCGAGTGCGTCCACTACGCCATGAAGAGGTCGGTGGTGGTAGGCAGTAGGGCAGTAACGGACTCTGGAGCTCGGGGTAAAAGCACCGTAAAGATCGCCCCTTGCCCTGGTTTTGACGATACAGACACCAAACCCCCTCGCATCTCCACTATTCCCCTGACGGAAGACAAACCTAAGCCGGTACCTTGACCGGATCCTTTAGTAGTAAAAAGCGGTTCAAATAGCCGAGTCTCGATATCTGGGCGAATGCCGGGTCCATTGTCTTGGACTTGCAACTCAACATAGTCGCCTGGGGGAAGCCCTAACTGACTAGAAGCGCCTCGCGGATTTGGCAACTGCACTTGACGAGTACGAATGATTATTTGCCCGACTCCGTCGGTTGCGTCACTAGCATTGTCAATCAGATTTCGGATAACTCCTTCTAAATAGGACGGCCGAAGTGTTGAAAGCCAGTTATCTGCATATAACTCCAGCTCTATGCAAAGCTCCGTCGGCAACACTGGTTGCAGCTGATAGACTATAGATCGGATTTGCGCGTCGACGACCGGATAAACGTCGAGTGTATCCTCTGCCTGACAGAACGGCACCAACTCCTTTAACAATCGCGACGCACCCTCAGCAGCCTCAACCATGGTTTGGAGAATCGTCTGCATTTCGGGAGTCAGCGGTTCACCCCTAAGATGTGAAACACCTAAAACAACCACATCCACAAGCGATTGGAAATCCCGAGATAATCCACCAGCCACCTGTCCCACAAACGCCAACCTCTCAGTCTGAGCTTCTCGGATCTGCTGGGCATGGAGATCGGTAATATCTTCAACAACAAGAATCGTCTCCACCTCGCCAACATGAGCTCTCGCTACAAATCGGGGACCATCCTGACCTAGCGGAAGTAATTCCACCGGGCTACCTTTAGCTTCCAGGAGGCATTTGACGCTTTTGCCGCCCAAGGTTACCAACGGAGCACCATCAACAACGCCCAGAGTCGTCGCCATAGATTCGGCAGCTGGATTACTCAATCTGGGAGAATAACTTTCGTCCAAAAGATAGACAGCGCAGGGCAATTGATCGATAACTCTTTGCAAACGACTTCTTGCCTCATCCTGAGCCACCATAATTTCCTGGCGTTGGATACGCTCTTTTATAGTAATTGCAGCCTGGCTCGCGATAGTGCTAAATATCGCGAGATCTCGGCCACCAAAAGCATGAGAGGCATTCTGGCTATCGACCTGAATCACACCCAAAATCTCGTCCTCAAATAACAGTGGCACGCACATAATAGCTCGGACGCCATCAACGGCAATACTTGCTGCCCGACTAAACCGATCGTGAAGCTGAGCATCCGCAACAATAATTCCTTTTCGATCCCGAACAACTTCATCCACAACCGTTTGAGAGAGACTCAGGTTGTCTACCGTCCCGGCTCGTGTCGAAGCGACCAAGCGTGGATAACCAGTTGTCCGAAAAAGCTGAACTGCCCCCCGTTCCGCAGACAGTAGTTTAAAGGCAGTTTGTAGAATCTTGTTGATAACCGGATCTAGCTCACGCTCCACACCCAAAGCGCGATTCAGCTCATAAATAGCCCTCAGGCGCTCATAGCTATTTTGAAGCTCAACCGGATCCCACACTTCACGGACCGGGCGAAACTCTAGCTTGGATAGCGGGTCCACCCGAGGGTCAAAGGACTCAAAGGGGATATCCTGAACAACATCAAAATGTGCTCCTCCTAAAGCTATTTTCATTCCCGGCTGCAAAACAATCTCACCAACCGGTCGTTGATTACAGTAGGTTCCGTGGCTACTGCCGAGATCCCGCAAAACTATACCATCAGGAGTCATTTCAATCTGAGCATGGGCCCGAGAAACCGTGCGATCACCGATCACAAAGTCCGAAGCTGAGTCTCGACCAATTACTGCTCCATCGTGAAGTTGAAAACTCTCCTTCGTCCGCTTATCAACTAGATACATTGTACGATGCCTCAACCTGGCCGTTAGAAGCGAACCACTCCCAGAACACCGGATGGGCTTGGAACAGCTTCCTTCGCTGGTTCTCAAGAATTCTCGTAACGTATAAGCCCTAAGAGGCGTCTCAGTGACAGAGCGTCACGCTGCTCCCTCCGACGTACGTCCTTTAGCTCATTATTCTTGCGAGAATCAGGCTGTTCCAGACCATCAAGCGCTCTACGTCGCCTCTGGTTAGCCTCTCCATCGGCCTAGTTTGGAGGTGTAGAAGCCCAGCCCTACGCGGTAGCCACTGCTCGGCGCCACTTCGCCAAGAGTCGAGCCACAGATTCGCGGTCCGTGTCAGGTTCGAACTCTCGTTCCATTCGCCAAACCTTTGCTACGGACTCTTTAGACTCAAATAATCCCACCGCAATTCCAGCGAGAAACGCGGCTCCCGCCGCAGTTGTTTCAATCAGGTCCGGTCGAACTACGGTACGACCACAAAGGTCAGCCTGTAGCTGCATAAGTAGGTGATTAGCTGCAGCGCCCCCATCAACCCGAATCGTTTGCGAGCAACTACTGCGGAGACCAAACTCGGTGGCATCGGATGTCAGCGCCTCAATAACATCGTAGCACTGAAGAGCAATTCCCTCGAGAGTAGCCCGTGCTAACTCCGCTCGCCCCGTACCTCGAGTGATGCCGGCAATGATGCCTCGAGCATTTGGCCTCCAATGCGGTGCCCCCAGGCCAGTTAGAGCTGGCACAAAGACAACCTCACCTGAACTCTCCACCTGATTGGCCAAGGCCTCAACCTCCGCGGATGAGCGGATGATTCCCAAGCCATCTCTCAACCACTGCACCGCGCTCCCCGCACAAAAAATAGAACCCTCGAGCGCATATTCCAGGGGTGCTTGCGCACCGAGCTGACACGCGATGGTGGTGAGCATGTGGTGCTTAGAGTGCACGGGCTTTTGCCCGGTATGCATAACAATAAAAGCCCCAGTACCGTAAGTGCACTTTACATCTCCGGGCTGGAAACAAGCTTGTCCAAAAAGTGCCGCTTGCTGGTCACCAGCGATCCCAGCCACCGGGATCCCATCTGGAAGGCCAACCACACCTTTGGTGTAGCCATAAATCTCCGAGGACGATCGGACCTGGGGCAACAAACTATCAGGTATCCGCAGAGCGGACATCAGATCCTCGTCGTACGCACCAGTATGGATATTAAACAGAAGTGTGCGACTCGCATTTGTTACGTCCGTTATATGAACAGCGCCGCCAGTTAAGCGCCATACCAGGAAACTATCTATAGTTCCCGCAGCTACTTCGCCGGCATCCGCTTTAGCACGTAAGGAAGGTACTTCATCTAAAAGCCATTTGAGTTTGGTCCCCGAAAAATAAGGGTCGAGTAATAGCCCTGTCTTTTCCCTGAAAAGGGCTTCATATCCCTCATCCTTCAGATCACCACAAAATGACGCAGTCCGTCTACACTGCCAAACAATTGCACGATGTACCGGTTGACCAGTCGTCCGGTCCCATACCCCAATCGTTTCCCGCTGATTGGTGATGCCCAATGCAGCAATCCTTCTCGGATCAATTTGCGCTGCCTTCAAAGCCAAGCCGATCGTCTCTTCGACTGAAGCCCAAATCTCGTTAAGATCATGTTCAACCCATCCCGGTTTTGGAAAGTGTTGAGGAAATTCACGGTTCACCTTCGCGAGAAGGCGTAGTTCCCGGTCCATAATGAGGGTTGTCGTACCGGATGTGCCCTGATCCAGTGCTAAGATGAGGTCTCTCATGCCTTCAACAACCTTACTTTTTTACCGAGCAGACAGCGGTAGAACAAGAGACTCAACGAAACCGCAAAAGTCGGGCGCTGTCATAGGATCGCTCCTGCGGATCGCCAGACTACAATATCATACCGCAACCAGATGAGGCCTATCCCCTTGCCTCAAAAACTTTAGTGTGCATACATGATTTCACGGATAGGTGCGTAAACCAAAGAGATTCCGCATCCGTATTTCATGTTGAAATGCGCTCCAGATACCGAAAGTCTTGAAGCTTAGCCAACATCGGTTGAGCAAAGGTACAATTGGTAATGTTGGTTTGGGGTGCCAACGTGGTAAACACAAAGCGGGCGAGAGTCGTCCCCATTGCACTGCTATGGCCAAGGAGCCACTCAATAAACGCCTCACTGGCGACAAGAAGCGACGTTTTCCTCGGCCCTTCGGACGCTATATTCTCGAGAAGAGTTTGTCCCGAGGGGGAATGGGGGAGGTCTACCTTGCGATCGTTAAGCAGCTTCAAAAGCGCTGCGTCATCAAAACGATACGAGGAGACCTAACCGGTGAAGAAGAATTCGTTGGTCGTTTTGCCGATGAAGCTAAGATCCTCGTTCGCGCAGCCCATGCCAACATCATCCGTTACTTTGATGCGGGAAAGGTGGCTGCCGACTACTACATCGCCATGGAGCATGTGCACGGGCGCGATCTGGGAGACGTCCTGGATCGAGCCTATGAACGAGGTGAGCCCATGCCACCAGATATTGGGCTCTTCATCACCCAAAACCTGTTGGAAGGCTTGGACTACGCACACCAGATGAAGGACGAGCTGGGACGACCGATGGGACTCGTTCACCGGGACATCTCACCTCAGAATGTGATGATCGGATTCGACGGATCCATCAAGCTGATCGACTTCGGCCTGGCTAGAACCGACGTGCTACCCAATCGTACTCAGGGCGCCCTAGCGGTCGGAAAATATGGGTATATGTCCCCCGAGCAAGCACGTCATGAATCCCTAGATGGGCGCGCGGATATTTATTCCACCGGTGTAATGCTCTTCGAGGTATTCACCGGTGATCGACTCGTTGATGAGCGAGACCAAGCTACTCTCTGGCAGAGGGTTCTGCACCCCAAACATCGTAACCCTCGATCGGTTCTCCCAACGCTATCCGCAGACATCGACCGGTTGGTGATGCGAGCCGTAGCCGTGAAACCGCGGGAACGATTTTCCAGCGCTCGTGCTATGGCTGACTATGTAAGTCAGCTCAGGGGGCCAAACTCCAGTAAGAAGGACTTATTGGATTATCTCCGCTATTTATATCCGCACCTTGATTTTTCTGCTCCTCCTCTTCCACCTCTTGATGATCTTGCTGAAGGGGTACGCCAATCGGTGATCTTCGCCACTTCCAGAGAAGGAGCTCGTTCGGTTTTTGGTCGGGGTGAACTACCTATTGAAGGTACCATGCACATCAACGCCGCTGATGTCCGTCGGGAAATCGAAAAAAATGAGGACATACTGTTAGAAGCGGAGAGCCCTATTCCCCAGCGCGCTATAACCCGACCAAATACCAAGACAGAACGCGGCCCGTTATATACTACGGCAGAGGAAGCAACGAGTACTACGAAGCATCTAGACCTAGATGCCACCAGCGACAAGGAACATTTACACTATAGGTTCCAACCTAATAATCCAAGCAGCTCAACACACTCTGACAATAGACCAACCGAGGCTAGTCAGGATCTATTTGGCAGCGCTGGCCCCGCTAAACATAGGGAGGACGAGCAAACCATTATGATGCACGGTCCGCCGAGAGCGCTATATACCACGCCTCAACATCGGGTTGCACTGGTCTTCGGCGAAGAGCATAAGTCCAGCCGTCCACTCCCTGGCCTTGGCCTTGAAACATTAGGCTCAACCGAAGTGGAAGCCCCAAGCTCTACTACCGACCCTGCACTTCTCCGCACAGAAATCAGCGATCAACCACCAAAATCAGGAAGTCATTTCACTGCACAACCCTCTGATTCTGTTAATGAGATTCCCTCCGCACCCCATCTCAATACTAAAACACCACTAACTCCGACGGCACATCGAACGCCGCTCAGAGATGCTTATCGTCCTACACCAGCTCTGCCACCCCTCAAGCGCGAAAGCTCTGATGAACTCAGCCCACTCGTAATCATTGGACTTGTAACGCTCGTAGTATCAGTCATGGTTATAGTATTCATGTTAATAAGCGAGTAGATATCTACGCTTATAACTACAATAATATTATATCGATGAAAGCGCGTCCCAAGGCCAGTTCGAAACTATTGTAAAACCCAAATCTCCTGAGCATGCAAACCGCAGAGGGGCTGTTGACTTGAGATATGAAGCAACACCTCGGACTCGACCAATATGAGAGGCGGAGCTGGGGAGGCTTCCACAGGTACTTTGCCATGGTCGCCTTAATGCACGCCTTCATAGCGCTTCACCGAGAGAGCTTTTCCCTCCTCTACTCCGAATACGTGGAATTGGAACCAATTCTATAGGGTCTTGCAAAGGGTCTTTTTACGGAAAATGGCACCGTGTCCTTGTTGCGAACAATGGATGTCCAGGAATCTCAGGACAACACCGATCAGGTAATGTTAGGGCGTGTCACGCCCTAGTCATCTTACCGACTCTTTGAACTGGACGCGTCAAAGAGATCTAGTTGTCGCGCTGGCTGAAGATTATTAACCTTCATTCCACAACTACGAAGCCTAGCTCCAAAGTCATCAACGTCACCACCAGTGAGATAAACCTCCTCAGCTCCAGTAGCCTTAACAAACGACAATAGATCGTCACTGTCCGCCATATTACTTAGTGCAAACGCTCCATCAATTCGCAACTGGTGCACATGGCCAACATCAAGAGCCTTGGGATCAACCAAAGCTACACTTGCCTCCGGGATAAGAGTTTCTATGGAAGTCCTCAAAATGGGCGGAAAGATAACTACCTCACCGCGTCTGGCCGACTTAGAAAAGCGCTTGTACTCGACCTGAATAACACCTAAATCACTATATATTTTAGTAATATCAGCAACTGATCGATGCAAGCGAAGGCGGTAACCCAAGCGTCCGAGCTCAGCAACAAGCTCCTGGGCCATTCCCAGGGGTTGAGCCAACAAGACTGGCGTCTGTCGCTCGACAAAGGCCGTCTCGATAAACAGCTGGATTTCATCTACTACGTGGCGACGACGAGGAAATTTCACTGTCCTCGGCCCAAATGAAGCTGGTAGCGCCAGCACATCACATACGATCGGGTCCGCCGGACGGCTTGTGGCTGAGCTACGGGTTGAAAAATAACCGGTATACACCGCAACTCGCCCCCCTCTCATAGCTCGAATCATAGCTGAGCCAATCAGATGCCCGGCTGGATGTAAGCTGAGTTCTAATTCGCCAATTGCGAGGCTCTGTCGGTAGGGTGCAACCAATACATCAACCTTGCCTCGACCGCGGGCAGCTAAGCGGCGAGTCTCCTCGGTGCACAAGAATCGACGACTTTTTGTTATATCCCCGGCTAGTGCACTAGATAAGAAGTTGAGCCCATTTTTCCTCTGAGCATCACACCAGAGCACAGAGGATGATAAATGCACACCTCCAAAGTTCTCGAAGTCGCGCACAACCCCACCACCCAATTCACTGAGATCGTCGGCGACGGCCCTGTTGCTACACTCCATGCGCGAGCCCACATCTCTACGTCACTGCAATCATAACCGCAGATGTGCAACGGGTGAAGCAATGTCTTCCGGTTCACGTCATTTGGGTCGGCGCTGGAAACTCCGTTGCTTCCGTTTGCACCTCAATGCCTCCTTGGATGCACACCTTGCAACATACGATGTCTTTCCACTGAAAACGACAGCATAGTTTGATATCAACGTTTGAACGTCGGGTAGAAGTACGCGACAACATAGGTATGAACCTCGAGGACATCAGACAGCGTATTGAAGCTGGTATTCCCAATGCCAAGGTCACCATACAGGACCTAACAGGTAGCGGTGATCACCTTCAGGCAGAGGTCATCTCGTCATCGTTCGCTGGTAAAACCCGTATCGAACAACATCAGATGGTGTATGCATCGTTGGGTGAGCTCATGAGCGGGCCTATTCATGCCCTAAAACTGCTCACCAAAGAAAAATAGTGTCACGGGCCGATCTACTCCTCCGTCAGGCGTTCACCACCGACTTACCGGCTACAACACAAGTTGACCGAGCAGCCCTAGCAGGCCATCGGAAAAGTGAGTTAGGCGCTTCGCTCGCCCTTTTTCCGTGGAACGTCTGGACCGGCTTCGCCTTTCATCGGTTGCATACGCCCGGTATGCGCCCTCTTCGTCCGGAGCGGTCCACGGAAAAGATACTTCGCGGATCACCCATCCCACTTCTCCGATGGCCTGCTAGTTACGCGGTGCCTTATAAACGTAGGCGTACTGGATTTCGCCAACCAATAGTCTCAATCTAGGCCTACTGTGCGGAAAGTACCCACAACTATCATTCTCTTGCCGGTCACCTACCTTCATATGCCGCTTTGTCGTCCGAAATTTTTTGCATCAACATACCATCGTAAATCTGTCGGCCTCTGGCGAAAATTGCCCACACGAGTAGCTACATCACTCAAGATTCCGGATACACTAAAACAATGAACGAGCAAGGTCATCAGACGACACAAAAAGTATCCAACAACGCAAGGTGTAGATCATCCCAGCGGAGTCGCTCTAGTTCCTCGCACAGTCCCTTAAAAGCATGCCTACCAGCAATTTCAGCACACACGAGCTCAAATCGCTCACCCTGCCCTACCCGCCGGTCCAGCTCTTCCAATAACTCTCGGACAGGCCTCCCGATACCACGATCATCACCTTTTGTTGCTAGAAATAGTTCGCGTTGGATCTTAACCATAAGGCTATCGTGGTTCCGCCACACTTTATCCTGTCCAATCAGTACATTCTGCATTCTTTGATAAGACTCCATTACCTCCATGCGGCTCATCAAAGAGTATAAGCTGGGATGGATCATATATACATCAGACAATGGTAAGTCATGCCTAAACACATCAATTGGATGGTGCGGTTGCTTGAACTGTTGTGTTTTTACGATCTCCTTACTGTGAACCGAGGAATCTACTAAAGGCCGTACTAAACCGAGGAGGCCACAATCATACAATTCACGAAACGGATGAAAGACATCTGCTGTATTGGAGACATAGTCTCGATAGCTTTCGGGATCTAGGCCATTAAAGCGACACCATATATTATTGAGATCTCCTCGTGTTAGAGTACTAAACGGAATGAGCGACAAAAACCGGATTCGACGCTGTCTCTCCCCTAATACCTCTAGAAAAACACGCATTTCATCAAACACATTAGCGACTAGTATATCTGCACAAGTATCTCTAACTATCGACTTAAATACCCTTTCGTCGAGTTCACTCCGCTGCCGAGAAATTTCAGCAGCGACGATAACAAAATCACGAGGACGCCCAAGAGTATGTCGGTACATGAAATCAAAAGCACTCTCCAGCTTGGAGCCTCCTCCTGCAGAAACCACATCCACCGATACGAAATCTTTGAGAGGAACCCCTTCGTAGTAAGTTGTCAGCCGCTCGAGCATCTCCTCCAGGTCACTTTTGGAATACCGAATCCTAGTTGTTGCTCCGAAGAGGTTCGTTTTAATATCAGACTCATAAGCCGAAAATGCTTCTTCGCGAATCGTGGCAAAAATTTTTACATGCGCATTGGTACTCATGAGATCCCAGGCCGCTTCAACAAGCCCAGCCTGCATCGCTATCCAAGCTTCGCGGGATAGTCCACGCAGAGCTTGGTCGATCTTATCAACAAATACGAATACGCCCTGATGCACTGACCTAAGAGCATGTTCCAAGGCCATTTCTGCCTGGTCCAACAACTGATGCATCTGTGAAACTGTAAGTGCAAGAACCTCTTTCGCAACTATTGTTGGCTCTGCTTTTTGCCCCTCGGCAACTGCTCGTAATCGATGAGGAAGGTTCGCAACCATAGCCGGTGGCAACCGCGCACCAGGATCATAAGACACAATAGACATCCGTAGTGCAAAACCCCAGAGGCGCTTCGCATTTCCCAGACTTGCCATATATTCGACTGCGGACTTTCCAACGGTACGAAGGTCACTCATCAGATCTAGGAATGGCCGGCCTTCTGGTATAAATGTGACCTTTGAATTACGAGCATCCGCTTGATAGCGATTGGATAAACGAGCTCGCTTATAAGTAAGAAGTAGAGTTTTTCCACATCCTTTCGCTCCCGACACAAAATTTCTACGGTCGTCGGATACAAACTGCTCTACCACCGAGTTCTGGAACAGGACATCCTCTATAGTTTCGATATCAACCTGGTTGGCATCTGATACCCATACGCGTGAGCGAGCTGGATATGGACGGGAAGGCGGCGGTAAAATCTTAGCCCTAGAGATATCGATTGAGCCACTGGGCTCGAGAGCCAAAAAGGCCTCCAGTAACTCCTCAACCGTGCCATACCGCGCATCGGGATCCAGCCGGGTCGCCTTGTTGAACCACTCATCAAAACCCCGAGGGACTTCACCGAACTCCGATGCGGGGACCGGGGAATCAACGCAAATGCGGTGAATGACTTGAACCGGATCATTCCCTGGAAAGGCCAACCGCCCAACCAAGCACTCATAGGTAATCACTCCCATCGCCCAAATATCTGAACGCTGATCAGCGTTCTTAGCATCCGATATCTGCTCTGGGCTCATGTAGTGAGGCGTGCCCAGTGTTCTACCCGTTTCGGTGAGCGATAGTTGATGCGGCTTATCTGCTCGTAGTTTGGCTATACCAAAATCCAAAACCTTAGCAACAGTACCTTCCTCCGCCAAGGTCAAGAAAATATTTCCCGGCTTAAGATCCCGGTGAATAATGCCTACTCGATGGGCTCGAGACATAACCCTGGCCACATCACCAAGGATCGACCGGGTTTGGAGGTACCCAAGCGGCGGCCCTCGCCGAAGGCGACTGGCCAGGTCTTCACCACGAAGAAGCTCCATCGCCATATAAGGGCAGCCGGAATCTTCATCGATATCAAAATCTAGCACAGAAACTACGTTTGGACCTCGGAGCCTCGCTGCTGCCCGCGCTTCTCTCATAAACCGTTCTCGAGCCTCTGCGGTGCGCACCAGGTGAGGATTGAGCAGTTTTACTGCTGCCAATTCATCCAACCGAAGGTCAGTGGCCCGCCAAACCGTACCCATCCCACCACCATCTAGAAACTGCTCAAGACGCCATCGGCGACCAACAATTTCTCCTGGTCGGTGCACACGAAACTCCGGTGGCGATGGGGCTTTTGAAGGCTGAGTATTTAGGAGCCCGTCGTCGTCACCGGACATCACGAGGGTAAGCTACCACGTACGCCTGTACGAGGAATATGTAATGCCAATGCAACCATTGGTGATTTTGTCCACAAAACAACCGGTACCCCTGCACGGAAAGTGGCAACGTTCTTATGTCCCATCATGTCGTTTCGGCCATCCCCAACTGACTAGTAGTAAGACCAGGTAAGTTTCCCTCCACGCAAGCAGGACATCAGGGAGAGCACTTCTCACTGTCATCCTAGATAGCGAGCAATGTCGACGACTTGACTAAAATCAACTGCAAAGTCCAAGACTTGCGGCTCCTCACCTCCTAACAATGTCGTTGACGACCCCACCTCTGTGAGGCATACGAAGCTAACCCGTGGGGCCCGAAGCCTAAGCGCTTAATGAGCGTAGACTCACGGCGCGAGGAGGCATCCAGCTCCTCGGCCGATGGATTACGGCCATGCCCAACACGCTCATCCAAATATTTCGTGACGCCTCGCACACCTCCACTCGGGGTTATAACTTCCTCAATGATGCCCTAGAGAATCGAGAGTGGTCGTTTGCAGCGCTTTACAGCGAAGCCCAACGGAGGGGACACTATTTCCGTTCACTCGGCCTTCAAGCGGGAGATCGGATGGCCTTAATTCTTCCCGATGGACAAGATTTTGTCCTCTCTTTTTTGGGTGCCATCTCTGCGGGGATCATTCCCGTCCCGATGTATCCTCCTTTAGCACTTGGAAAACTTGATAGGTACATAGAAACGAGTACACGCATTATTCGGACTTCTGAGGCCAAGCTACTGCTCACCTCTCAGTCAGTATCTAATATTTTGTGGTCGCTCGTCCAACGAGCGCCCTCCCTACGAGACATTCACACATCGGAGGATGTAGCTCGTAACGCTAAAGAGGAAAGTTGCAACCCCTTGGATGACTTCACTGTGCATGCGAGCGATCCATGCTTTTTACAGTTTACCTCGGGTAGTACTTCCGATCCCAAAGGTGTTGTAGTCACTCATGCCAACCTATTAGCCAACTCGCGTGCCATTATGATCAGTGGTCTTCGCTCTGACCCAGCGAAAGATCGTGGTGTCAGTTGGTTACCCCTTTACCATGATATGGGGTTAATCGGGTTTGTTATCGCCCCGTTACTCAATACCGTTCCAGTGGTCTTCATACCTACTCTAGCGTTTGTGAAACGCCCAAACGTATGGATGGATACCATTTCCAAATATCGGGGAACCATCACCTTCGCTCCTAATTTCGCGTTCGCTTTGGCTGCTAAACGAGTGACTTCCCGTCGTCTAGAACAACTAGACTTGAGCTGTCTGCGAGTGGTTGGATGCGGCGCAGAGCCGATAAACGGTCAGACAATCAGAAGCTTCGCCGAAAAGTTCAGCACCGCAAATTTGTCCCCTAACGCGATCATGCCCGCCTACGGTATGGCAGAAGCGACACTCGCCGTGTCCTTTGACGACTTAGAGTCCCCCCTCAAGTCGATCTTGATCGATCGCGACGCTTATGAAGTTCAAGGGAAAGTCATTTCCCTATCTTCATCACCGGAACCTCAGAGCACATCACCGGAGCCTCAGAGCACGATTGAACTTGTTTCTTGCGGACGCACCTTTCCCGAACACGCGGTTGCGGTATTAGGTCCCAAGGGGCAACACCTTGGTGACGACCAAGTAGGAGAATTGGCCTTTTGGGGGCCGAGTGTTACGGCGGGGTACTTCCAGAACGAAGAGGCATCAAAGTACAGCATTGTCGAAGGCTGGCTTCACACCGGAGATCTTGGCTTTACTCGCTCAGGTGCCATATTTGTTTCCGGGCGCAAGAAGGACCTAATTATACTAAATGGTCGTAACTACTACCCCCAATCCATCGAGTGGGAAGTTGAGCAGCTCAGCGCTGTTCGTCGAGGCAATGTGGTGGCGTTCTCCATCGCTGGGGACTCAGCCGAGCAACTGGTGATCGCCGCCGAGACAAAAATTCAAGCGCATGATCAGCGCGAGGCACTCGAGCAACAAATTACCCAACAACTGCAGGAGCAATTGGGGATCCGTACTCACAAAGTTCAACTGCTATCACCAGGCACTTTGCCAAAGACATCCAGCGGAAAGGTTCAGCGAGCCCGGACCAAGGTTCTCTATGAAACAGGGAACTTGGAGCGTGGCTATAACCGGGCTATAGGCTATTCGGCGCGCTTTGTTGTCGCAAAACACCTAATAGGCTCAGCCTTCGTTCGAATAATCCATGGCATTAGAAAACCGGTACGAACCGCTCGCCGCTGGATTGAGGGCTTTCGTAGTCCCCTACAACCACGAGGTTGACGAGAAGCCTTTTCTGGCAAAAAGCGAAGTGTAAAAAGAACCACGCGTGAGGGATATGCACGCGAAGGACTCAACCATGCGCAGCGAAAACGAAATTATTGAACTGTTTAAAGAGGCCGTTTCTGAGGTCGACAACAACACGAAAATAGCCAACGTTACTCCATCAACCGAGTTAGCGTCTCTCGGCCTTGATTCAGTCATGACCATGGAGGTTATCGGTGTCCTCGAAGAACGCCTTAATGTGCGTTTCCCAGACGAGGATCTTGCAACGATCCGCTCCATGAGTGATCTCACCCAACTTGTTAACCGCCTCGAAGGTTGAACTTCGAATAGCCCTCTCCTGTTGCCCGTGCCTACGCGGGTAACGCCCTCCATGAGGTGCCTGATCATGAGTCGCAAACTTCAAGATAGCCTCCAAAGTCCTATTGCCATCGTCGGTGTTGGGTGTCGGTTCCCGAAGGCCAAGGATGCCGACGCATTCTGGTCCCTTATTGAGGAGGGCCAGGTTACGTTTCAAGAAATCCCCAAAGAACGGTGGGACCACACAACATTCTACAGCGATAACCAACGAGACATCGACAAATCTTGGACCGCCAGCGGGTCCTTTATTGAAGAGTTTCAGGAATTTGCCGCCCTGCACTACGGCATTGCCCCGCGCCGACTGGAGGTCATGGATCCTCAACAGCGGCTGCTCATTGAATCCACACGGTGGGCAATTCAGGACGCTGGTTATGAACGCCGCGGATTTGATCGCCGGCGAACCGGGGTATTTTTTGGAGTCTCTGTAAGTGAGTTCAAAAACATAGCCCAATCCCGTGTACATGCTATGCAGCTGGCTGGCGGAGACTTTGGTCCTCCTGCGGGGAACCAGGAACTACGACAAGCCATACTAGGCATGGCCGCTCGGGTCGCGCCTATGCGTGCTTTCCATCTCAGTGGCTCCCTCACTGCGCTAGCGGCTGCCTCCGTGGCACAAACCTTCGACCTTGGGGGGCCGGCCTACATCATAGATTCGGCCTGCGCTTCCGCCTCCATCGCCGTCCATGACGCCATGCTCAACCTCCGGACCGGGGCGCTGGATTACGCAGTCGCTGGTGGCGTCTACCTCAACCTCAGCCCGGACAACCTGGTGGCATTTACAAAAATTGGTGCGATTAGTCCGGAAGGAATCTGCCGGCCGTTTGACCACCGTTCCAGTGGCTTTGTGCAATCGGACGGCGTGGGTGTCCTCATGCTTCGCCGCCTCGATGATGCCATCAGGGACGGTGATCGCATTCATGCGGTCCTCATCGGGACTGGTTGCAACAATGATGGCCGCGGTGAAGGTCCCATGACCCCACGAACTGAGGGACAAGTGGAAGTGCTCAATCTCGCTTATGCTGATGCGGGCATCTCCCCCGGCTCGGTGGCCTACTTTGAAGCTCACGGCACGGCCACCAGTATCGGTGACCCAGTGGAAGTCAAAGCGCTCGGTGAAGTACTCAATCGGACAGCCAAGACATCACCAGCCTGGATAGGTTCCGTGAAGGGAAATATCGGTCATGCTATGTCAGCCGCTGGCATCGCTGGGCTCATCAAGGCGATCAAGATCATTCAACACCAAATGGTTCCTCCTCAACCAGGGTTCGAGAAACTCAACCCTAGACTTGAGATGGATCAATACCCCCTAAAGGTTTCGACAAAGCGTCACACACTCGAGGCAGTGGCGGGCCACCCTCTGCGAGTTGCGGTGAGTTCATTTGGGTTTGGGGGTACAAATTCACATCTAATCTTGGAGGCTCCGCCGATCAGCCCCAGAACCACAAAGGTTGCTGAGCCCCTAGAGATTGGCTTGCAGTCCAATCATGAACCACAAAGCGCTGAGCCTGAGGCCATCATCGTTACCGCTGGTAGCCTATCACTACTAGCCATATACTTAGAGAAACTAGCCAAATATATCTCAGAGGGTGATGGTCGTAAAATCTCTTTAGCCGACTTTGCATTCACTCTTAACGCTCGACGAGACCATGAACGCTATCGGGCAGTGATCGGCGCACAAACACCAGCAGATCTAATTCAAAACCTGCAAACAGCTGCTGCTGCCATCGATAGTTCCGCAGTTCTCCCCTTGACCATTTCTCCGCATGCAATCATTCTCGATGCTGGTCCAGTAGAGGAGCGACGCTCACCAAAAATTGCTTACCTCTTTCCTGGTCAAGGCGCTCAACAAACCGGTCTTCTTGCTGGTATTCGAGACCGCTTTCCAGCCTTTGCTCATGCCCTCAACCAATTCGAAGAATCGCTCTCTGACCTCTTGGTCAAGCCGCTATCTTCCTATTTATACCCTAATAAGCCTGATTCCGCCGCCGAGGCCGAACTGACTCGGACTGAGGTTTGCCAACCAGCCATGGCCGCAGCCAACCTTGCACTGTTGGGTGTGCTCAATGAAGTTGGTATCCAAGCTCACGTATCTCTTGGCCACTCCCTCGGCGAATTCTCCGCCCTCTCCAGCGCGGGCGTACTGAATACCGCGGATACCGTTCGCCTCGTGGCCCAACGAGGGCAGGCCATGAACGACTTGGACCTGAAAGATACTGGGTCAATGGCTGCGATAATGACCGACAAGTCAACCACTATGTCGGCCATTAAAGATATTAATGGCGTGGAAATAGCCAATGTCAATCACCCGCGACAGGTATCTATCTCTGGAACAACAACCGCAGTAGAACAGGCTTGTGAGACGCTAGTTCGCTCGGGGCATGATGTTCGCAAACTCAATGTCTCCCATGCATTCCATTCTCCCCTCATGGAGGGCATTCGATCACAATTTCGCGAATGTCTTGCACCCCTGCACTTGGACCACCCCCGCCACATTGTCGCTTCCTGCGTTGCTAGTGAAGTGTACACCGCGGACGCTGGTCGTACTCGACTAGTGCTCGAAGATCATGCCACTACTCCCGTTGATTTTGTCCGAGGCCTACATCAAGCGTCAGAGGCTGGTGCAGACTTGTATATCCAGGTTGGTGCTGGAACTACTCTCCTTAGTTTTGTTCGCGCCACCCTTGGCAAGAACGTCCGTACAATTGCTTTGGCCCCCTTCGAAGATGACCGTGGATATATGTTTATCCGGGCAATGTGTACCCTAGCGGCCCTGGGGGTAGATATAAACTTTGAAGCCCTCTATGGATCAAATACTCGCCGAGTTGCCACATTGCCAGAAACTCCGCTGGTTCGTCAAAAATACTGGGTCATCAAGGAGCAAACGCAACCGCTGGCTGACATGAATCACGCTTTACCGAAACCCTCCACCCCCTCGGTCCACGTAGCAGCTTCTCCCACCGATCCGTCAGCCATCAATGATGCCATAGAGAAGCAAGCACTCTCCTCTGAAATGATAACGCTTTTTGAGAAACAGGCAGAGATCATTCGCACCCATGCCGCCATCCTCTCGGCTCAAAACCAGCTCCTCCTTGGCAACAAGAGTGATACAGTAGAGAAACTTCTCCAGCTGCCCTTGAGCACTGACCTAGAAGTTTCGGGCTCAACACCATCAGTAATCAGCAACCCATCGCGTATAGTTACTAAGTCCAATAATCGGCAAGAGATGGCAAGTCCTCCGCCATTGACACCAATGGAAGAAGCTCCCCGCCCGACTGAGTTAGAAAGCGCAACAGTACCACAGAAAGTTTTGGACATTATCTCCAAAATTAGCGCTTTTCCTAAGGATTCAATCCGAAAAGAACAAAAACTCGTTGATGAACTCGGATTCGATTCGCTAATGGTTGCTGATCTTGGAGGAGCTATCGAAGCCCAATTTCCGGCTGTTGGGGCTCTACCGCCCACCCTTTTTAGTTTAGAAACTACGGTTGGTGATATCGCTGACCATCTAGTTCTTAGCTTACAATCTACGCCAGCGGAACAAGTCTCTACAGACAAACGATCATCCCAGCTCAAAGTAGATAGATATACAGTTCTTCCACTGGCTACCCCTCGAACACTAAACTCCGGACACAAGGTAAGAGGAGAAACTTGGCTCGTTACCGAGGATGGTTCCAAGCTATCAGCTGAAATCAGCAAGGCCTTGGTCAAACACGAAGTCCAGCTCATTCGGATCATATTGACCCAAGAGGACGTTTCACCTCCCGCAGCATTTTCTTTCAGCGCTCCCAATCTATGGCCCGAGAAGTCCATAGAGGCATTAGCTGTCGCCCTCGAAAGGGCCGGTATTCAACTCAATGGATATATTCATGCCGCCGGATTCTCCGTGTCTTCTACCAGTGCAGATCCGATTCGCCCCATTCGACTCCTGCACCCACTGGCTTCCGCGTTTAACGTCGAACGTTTGGGCGTTGTTCTGAGTCTTGGTGGCAATCTTGGGCTCACCCGTACCGCCAGTCTGCGTCGTAACCTCCTCCAGACGGTTATGCTCGGCTACGCAAAGGCTCTTCGACGAGAACGTCCGCGACAAGTTGTCCGGTGCCTGGATATTGATCCTCATGTCGACAGCAAAAAAAATGCTCAGTGGATCGTCGAGGAGCTATTGTCCGATGATACATGCGTAGAGGTTGGATTTGATGGGGCTCAGCGACTTATTCCTCATCTATCTGTTGTGGAGAGCACTCAGACTACCCGTACGTTGGGAACTCACGACGTTGTGCTCATTACAGGGGGCGCCGGAGAGATAGGCTCTGTTGTTGCGCGATGGGCGGTTGGCCAGCATCCCAAAGGAGTCATCATCGCTGGCCGGCGGCCCGCTAATGCGCAGATCAACCAGCTTCTGTCAGAACTCTCCAGTGCCAAATGCACCGTAGCTTATGTATCAGCTGATGTAACCAAACCCGAGGCTCTAGAGGGAGCCACTCGCGTCTTTGTGGACCGGGTTGGCAAAGTCACGGTAGCCATTCATGCAGCAGGTGTCATCGAAGATGCATTGGTGGAAAACAAAACGTTGGAGAGCATCCAACGGGTCATGAACACTAAAATCCGCGGGGCTCAAGCGCTCGTGCAAGCGTTTCCTGAGCTCCGTGATCTTATCCTTTTCTCGTCCTGGGCTGGACGATTCGGCAACGCTCGACAGGCCGACTACTCCGCCGCCAATGAGCTCCTCGATCGCCTAGCTGTGGCCGGAACCGGCTCGACCCGTACCATATCCATTGGGTGGCCACCATGGTCAGACACCCAGATGGTCACATCCATTCCCGAGTCGCTCAGGCATATGATGGAGCACCAAGGAGTCACCTTCCTTACCCAGCAGGAAGGCCTGGCTGTCTTTAGGAATATTTTTGAATCACAAGCTCGAGGAATGGAAATCGTCGGGCGAGACCTACCGAAGCATGAGTGGAGCGTTCGGGTCGAAGAGTTTTTTGATCTTCAACGTCATCCTTATCTTGAAGACCACCGTCTCAACGGGCAGCCCGTTGTTCCTTTAGCTTCCGTTATCGATTGGATAGTTACTGTATTCCAGCAACAACACCCCCATCATTTACAACCAGTCCTTGTGGAAAACCTCAAGCTCGCTAGGGGCATCATGGGAGACCAAAAGGCCATCTTATATATGAGCGGACGTGTGCTTCAGGACGGCACAATAACCGCTGAGGTAGAGGTAACTACCGGCCCGGATAAGATTCCGGCTTACCGAGCTCAGGTTCGATCACAACACAAGCTAGAACCAATTGTACCGATTGAACTATCCGGTCCACCGAGCACTGCCCCTCTTACCTTAAATGCATTTTACAACGAATATACCTTCCATGGCCCCATGCTGCGGGGTATTAAACGACTGAATCGTTCCACAGATGCTGGCATCTCTGGCATCGTAAAAGCATCCAACCCAAAAACTTGGTGGCCTGATGGCACGCGTACCAGGTGGTCCGTCGATCCGCTAATAGTCGACGGTAGTTTCCAACTAGCTGGCTACTGGCTTCACACTCATCATCGCAAAGCTGGTTTCCCCACTGGACTGGGACGACTGACACTCTTTCGACCATTTGGGCGGGAAGTCCATTGTACGGTTCGCCTCGAGCAGGTCAACGAAGTCGGTTTTTCTGGACATATATGGTACGCAGATGCTGAAGGGCAGCCTTACGCTTGTCTCGAGAATATCCAGGGTAGATTCGCAGATCTTGATGCTGGGCAGGCCATTCAAAACGAGAGTCTCGAGCCCCAAGCTGAAGAGGCACAACCCACACCGATAGTCCTCAAGGCTGAGATACATCCGTCAGGCCGCACGAATGGCCTCATACCAAGAAACGGTCATGACCCAGCAGTCAGAGGGGCGCAGGGGCAAGACAGCAAAGTCATCATATCTCCGCCACCCAACGCCGAATCAACGCTGGAGACTTACATTCCAGAAGTACCGGAAGAATCTTGGAAGATCGCTGAGTTTCCCGAAGTCAAAGCCCTAGCTCAACGATTTGAAATGGCCAAGCTCGTGGGGCTCGATAATCCCTACTTCTCCGTCCATGCCGGAACTGCTCGGGATACCAGCGTGGTCGACGGGAAGGAACTCGTTCATTTTTCGGGCTATAACTACTTGGGTTTCTCCGGCCGAGCCGAGGTAGTAGCTTCGGCACAAGAAGCAGCTGGTAGATATGGAACATCAGTATCTGCAAGTCGGGTGGCTTCGGGCGAGCGCCCAATTCATCGTGAGTTGGAGCAAGGTATCGCTGAGCATCTTGGTGTAGATGACGCGATTCTTTATGTAAGCGGTCACGCCACCAATGTTACCACCGTAGGACATATCCTCGATAAGGAGGACCTAGTTATCCACGACGCCCTGATTCACGACAGTATTTTTCAAGGCATAAAACTATCTGGTGCCGCCCGTCGTCCTTTCGCTCATAACAGTATAGATTCGCTGGAACATATACTGGCCAATGTAAGATCTAACTTCAGGCGAGTCTTAATATGTGTTGAGGGCATCTACTCCATGGATGGAGACATTTGTGATCTGCCCAACTTGCTGCGGCTAAAGAAGAAGTATCAATGTTTACTTTTGGTCGACGAAGCTCACTCAATCGGTGTTCTTGGTCACCAAGGTCGAGGCGTGGGACACCACTTTAGGGGCCTTAATCCTCGAGATGTTGATCTATGGATGGGCACGCTGAGCAAGTCATTCGCCTCCGTAGGAGGTTATATTGCTGGCAGCACAGCGCTGATCGAGTACCTCAAATATACCGCACCTGGGTTCGTCTACTCCGTGGGGCTTGCTCCACCGAACGTCGCCGCCGCGATGACTTCCCTTCAGCTCATGCAGCAGGAACCGGAAGTAGTTGAGCGACTCAGGTCAAATTCTCTCTTCTTTTTGAAGGCTTGCAAAAAACTGGGCCTCGATACCGGCTTGGCCGCAGGGGCCGCGGTGGTGCCGGTTATCGTTGGTGATTCATTAACCTGCATGCAGTTATCATCAACCCTCAAAGAGAAGGGTATCAACGTCCAGCCCATTGTGTATCCAGCCGTTGAGGACGAATCGTCTCGACTAAGATTCTTTATCTCCTCCCTCCACAGTGAAGAACAGCTCCTGTTTGCAGCCCAAACAACCCGCGATGCGCTAGATGAGCTTCGCTCGGTTGAGACCGATCGAGCGCAGATATAGGGCCACAAGGCTTGAGCAGTCCAAACCCCGCGCGGGATGAGCTTCCGCTCGGTTGAAACCGATCGAGCACAGGTATCGAGCCACAGGGCTTGAGCAGTCCGAGCCCCGCGGGGAATGTAAATATCGGCCGCGTGAGCAGCCCGGGCAAACCGGCCTCGAACGCGGCTGTGGATATACGAACTCAGTTGAGAGTCTAGTCATCTTTGTGAAGGGTCAGCCCCGGAGGGGCCCGAAAGGGGCGCGAAGCCACCGACCCCTCACACATGTGGGAAACAAGTCAGAACGCGGTCCGGAGTTTGAAAACCCGCCCTATTGCTCCAATGAGAGAGTTGGTTTTTTCTGGGCCCCCTTCATCATCGGCTCAATCCACTGAGCCAACGCTCCCTCCGAGTACTCACTAGGCTCATATTCCTGCATCATCACCCGACCTAAGCGACGCTCAACTTCGATCATGTTTGCCGGACGGTGCTCTGGACTCTGGTTTAGCATTTGGTGGACCAAAAGCACCACAGCTAGAGGGAGATCAGGTCGGCGATGAGATGCATCCAATCTCGGAACCTCCGCCTGCTGGACCTTCCGCATGATTGCAAGATCCGAATCACCTCTAAACAATGGCTCACCGCTTAACACCTCCCAAAGTACTATACCCAAGGAAAATATATCTGAACGATGGTCAAGAATATGCCCCATAGTTTGCTCAGGTGACATATAGCCAACTTTGCCTTTTATCATTCCCGTTTGGGTTCGAGATTTTCTCTGGCTCGCTTTAGCTATCCCGAAGTCTAGAATCTTAACTCGCCCCATTTTATCTAGCATAATATTGTGCGGAGAAATATCTCGATGAACAATACCCAAATCGCGACCACGATATGATCGTCTTGTATGAACATAAGCTAGCGCTCGTGAGACTGATACCCCTAGTCGTAACAACAGAGGTAGCGGCATACTACCACATGTATCACACGTATATATTTTTATCCTTCGGAGATCAACACCATGAACGAGCTCCATAACCTGCGCATATTTCCCTTTCACACGAAAGCCATCGAAAGTAGCTACAATATTCTCATGGCGAAGACGGCGAGCCAATTGCAGCTCATCCTCAAACATTTTGAGGTACTCGGGGTCCTCTTGATGATGAGGCTGCATAAACTTCAGAGCAAACTCATCTTCTTCTCCCTGTGCAGCCCATATTTCTGCCATACCTCCCATCGCTACTCGTCGCGTTAGAGTATATGATCCAAAACGAAAACCCGGACGAAGATAAACCAATTGCATGACGCCCCATATCTATCTAAATCATGGCATACCAAGTAAGGATGACACCCAAGTCAGCACCAATAGCGTAAGAATGAACCCTATGAGAAACGAGATGAATCTCTGCAGAAGTATCCTTCGCTTTCGCGCAGCATTTCGAAATTTTGAAGACAGATCTCCTGCGATATACTCTCTAAAACGTATGATCAAGGTATCATTTACCGAGGATGATAACTGACTATCTTGAGATGCCATCGTTAGAGTCATAGCCACAGTCGAACCCGTTTCCGATTGGACTGGGCCGGCCGCTGGAGACCAGGCCTGTGGGCCCCCATGCTCGATGAACTTGCCTTGACACTCCCAAGTTGATGGAACAGGCGTTTCTATCTCTCCCCCATGATGTTTCGCCATCCATCTAGCCAGCGGCATTCTGCCATCAACGTCATCTTCCCCTCCAAGACATCGATAGAAAATGCGTGCCAGTTCATCGTCAACTTCTCTCGCTGAAGCTAATGGCTTTGCGGGCGACAAGAGACTATCTACTTCCCTAGGTATCTCACCCATAATTACTCGAGAGCTATGCAACTTCCGAAGTAAACCTAAACCATTATCGACGATTCCCTGGGTAAGACGCGAACCAGACAGGCTCAACAGTGGAAAACCTGGATCAACCAGAACTTCACCGGTCCTACGAATCCATACCGTTGCCAACCGTAGTTCTAGTTGCTCTATCCCCACACTCTGCGCATGCCGTAGAACGGAAAACACTTGGCGTAGCAACCAAACAGAGGTGACCATTGATATTTGAAAGCCTTTTGCTACGCAGGCTTGGAGATCTAGCCCATCGATGTACTCAAAAGCTAGTGCCAGCTCATTGGTAAGCGGAAGCGTACCACACGATGCAACTGCATTGGGATGTCCAACCCGGTCTGCAGCGTCTGCCACCGACTCAAAACGTTCGGCCCAGACTTTTCGACTAGGCTTCTCGAGATTGACCAACCGCCGAACCATCAACCTCCGGGGAAACTCGCTATCCACCCGGGAACGCCCATACCAGTCCTCAAACGGTCCCACCTCCCGAATTCGTCGTAGTAGCCGAACATCGTGATCAGGTTGCTGCATCGACGGCGTCACCGACCACTAGAGTCGCTCAGGTCGCGCCAATGTAAAAGCTACAAACCATTGTTCTGTACATAAACTCGCCAGGTAATGTTTATGAAATACGGAGGCAACAGCCACGGGTTGTCGCTCTTGGTAAGAATACGGCGGTGACCCTACAATGGAACTGAACAAGTCACACACGAAACAGAGTTCAAAACCTTTCGAAGTTCTCGTAGTTGAGGACGAACCTGAGCATTTAGCATCACTCAAGCGTCTTTTCGAAAGGGAAGGCCTAATCGTACATACCGCGGCCTCCGGTGAGCTAGCCTTAGAGGTCCTGCGTTCGCAGGACCTAACTCTTATAATATCTGACATCATGCTACCTGGGTTGAGTGGTATCGAGCTACTCAAAGCCACCAAAACACTTCGTCCTCGCGCAGATGTTGTGGTTATGACCGCTTATGGCTCTATCGAACTTGCTGTAGAAGCCATGCGAGCGGGGGCTTATGACTTCATTCAAAAACCACTCAAGGCCACACTGATTCGCCAGGTGGTACGACGGGCATTGGAAAAACAACGTCTTGCGGCAGAGAACATCATGCTCCGGCGAGAGCTAGCTCAGGTGATGTCTAGTGGGGACAAAACTCGGACGATTATTGGTCGGTCCCCAGCAATGCAAGCCACCATGGAGATGATCCATCAAGCAGCACCCTCAACCGCCACAGTTTTCTTACACGGTGAATCAGGCACCGGTAAAGAACTGCTTGCTCGGGCACTTCATGAATGCTCTCCACGGGCGACCAAACCATTCGTGGTCGTAAACTGTGCTGCCCTCCCAGAAGCTATTCTTGAAGCTGAACTATTTGGGTACGAAAAGGGAGCCTTTACTGGGGCTTCTGCAACTAAAGAGGGTCGTATTGAGAAAGCTCAAGACGGAACACTCTTTCTTGACGAGGTCGGAGAACTATCACTACCTGTACAAGCAAAGTTACTACGGGTTCTGCAGGAAGGTGAGTTTGAACGATTGGGTAGTAACCAAACCCGCTCGATAGATTTTCGACTAGTATCTGCAACCAACCGGGAGCTAGAACAGCTTGTTCAAAAGAATGAGTTCCGAGAAGATTTGTACTATCGACTGAATGTCATTGGTATTACCATTGCGCCTCTCCGAGAACGTCCGGAAGACCTAGCTCTCTTGGTCAATCACTTCCTCCGACGTTTCTCGGCCAAAAACGACAAAAATGTCCTTGGTTTGAGCAAGGAAGCGATGGACATGATCGCCAGATGGCGGTGGCCAGGAAACGTACGCGAACTAGAGAACGTCATCGAACGAGCCGTAGTCCTCAGCCGAAATGAAATTTTGACTCCTGAGGACCTGCCTCAACCACTGCGTACAGTTCAAACTAGCAACGATCCCAATCCTATACGTCGTGAATCTAGAGGAATCCTCATTCCCATAGGGACCAAACTTGAGGATGTAGAAAGAGAACTCATTTATGCCACCTTGCAAGAGACAAACGGCGATAAGACACTGGCAGCTCAACTGCTTGGCATCGCTGCTCGGACTATTTATCGTAAATTAGATAAACTTGAGACTCAGCGTAGTCTCGAACAGCACACAGCTACCACTTCGGACCAACAAACATGATCCGACTCCCATAACGCTCCTCCCTGATGACAAAACTGCTTTTTAACGACCAACTGCTTTGAGCTGACCGGTGCTTTTGCTGACACGTCTCTGTAACGTAGGACGTAGTCTCTTGCTGGTTCCTAATTTGTTTAACTATCCGGCAACCTACGATTGTTCCCTCTCAGCGGGCACTGCTTGAACTAGCTAAGGAGTGTCTTTAAACTCCAGCTGCGGAGATGACGCCGCATCCCGCGTTTGTGAGGGGCCCCGAAAGGGGGCGAAGCCACCGACGACCCCTCACACATGTGGGAAACAAGTCAGAACGCGGTCCGGAGTTTTAAGACACCCCCTAGCAGCCTGTTGATTTAGCCCTGTGTGTAGCTATCGAGCCAGGCTTTTCGTGAAACGTTCTGACGACGAGGCGAGCGTACCTGGCGGTACGCGACCGAGGAGAGACTTCTTGTGCTCAGGATGTTTCACGGAAAGACCGGCCGATAGATGCCTGCAGGGCTAGATCAACAGGCTGCTAGCTAGCTAGTAGATAGTCCGAGGATCATCCTGACCCGAAATTAGATATTTACGCGCTGGTGGTTGTATAGATGATATTGTACTGGACTGGGGAGCGAGCCGAACATCAAGTTGCGAAAATGTATCCAAACATTGACCGGATCGAGTGAGCTCTAGAGCATTCGCCAAAAGGTTATCAGAAAGGCTTCCCAAGGGCCCACCAAGCTGATCATATAGTCGACAGTCTGGTTCGATACCCTCAACGGGAACTGACTGACCCGCTGCGTTTGTCCGTCGATAGTTAATGGCACTCAATACTTTATCGCAAAATTGGTAAGGAAAAGAGCCGAAGGGCTTACCAAAACTCTCTACTCCTACCACGCGCACTGATACATATGCCCGAAGAACATTCCATACTAGCTCACTCGCTGATGCCGTCCCCGGCCCAGTAATAATAACGACTTCTTCAAGTTTTGGTAGGCTATGCGTACGCTTTTCAAACGCAACATCATACACCGAGCTACAATCGGCATGCCGTTCATTGAAAGCTAAGGTGTATGCCAATTGGCCGTCCGCACCTTCACCTGCGATCAACCCCAGTAGGTGCTGACTCGCATCGGACCGCCCTCCACCATTCCAGCGAAGGTCAAGTATGAGCTTCGTGATATCAAACTGCCTTAGTGCAGCAAAGGCTACGTCTAGTTCTTGAATCGATCGTGACAAAAACGAGTCAAAAAATATGTATCCGGTCTGTCCATCAAACACCCTAACTACAGGCACGGTATACCGGGCAAAAGCTCCCTTCTCAAGAGTCACCGAAAACGTTTTCTGCGTACTTTCTCGGTACATCTGAAAAACAGCCTTTGCCGGCGCCAAGGCAGCACTGAGCTCCGAATTTCCCATATCAGCAAGGACCTCACCGTCAATGGATAGCACTCGATCGCCGCGGAGCAAACCAGCCTCCGACGCAGGCGTAGAAGGCTCGAGCTCATAGGTGCCAAACACTCGAGTCAGAAAAATATGTGTGCTATCCGGATCATCAGCTAAGCGATATCTACCAAGGCGAAAACCCCAGTCCCCAGGTACAAAGCCATCATTCCTGTCATCGCTCGCCTGGCGGGCCAGAAGGAAACTGTACCGGTCGGTTGGGGTTACCGTTGCAGTGATCGTGCTCAATAGTTCCACTGAAGAGGAAAATTGACCGAGATCTAGATCTGGGACTTGATCAGCAAATAAATAGGTATCCTTGAGGACATCGTATACAAAGTCTAACTCCTCTTCGAGAGAGCATGCCTCTGGAGTTTCTTCGATACGACCAAAGGAACACTCTCTTGTGGTACACCCAGAGCCCAGCCAAACGCTCACCAACATCCCAAGTATCAACCCGCGCACCCCACTAGATTGCGCGGAATCAAGCGTTCGGTAAAGGCTGATTGGGTTATGCTTCTTCCTGAACGGGTGAGGACAAGGCTTGCACAAGACCGGTCCAAGCCAACGTGACACACGGTAATCGAGTTGGAAATGAACGAACCCGCCGGAGAGCAACTAGTGCGGCCCATATTTGTTGTTGGTGCGCCGAGTGGTCATCTTGACTCAGCCAAGCTTCAAACCCCCCAATGTGAGTCATTAACTTGGCAACTGACCATCCCTGCATCCGCTCCGCCATCATAGAACCCGAAGCCCGAGCTATCACACACCCACGCACCTGACAGCTGATTGCCTTTACATGTTCGCCTGACACCAGCAGCTCAACATCTACGCGATCCCCACATAACGGATTGCTCACCCGAGCATAATGGGTCCGCACCTCTAGTGCCTGACTGCATCGCGGATCTCGGTCATGAGCCAAAATTTCGGGATCGTACAGCGCGCGCGGGTCCATACTCAACGACCTCGTCCCAGGATGGAGCGAATCTCTTGAATTCCCCCTACCAAACGGTGAATATCGGCCTGCGAGTTGTAAATCCCCAAGGATACCCGCAGACTCGCAAGAATACCGAGCCGCTCCATTACCGGCTGAGCACAATGATGCCCGGCTCTGACCGCAATCCCCATGCTGTCGAGAATGGTTGCTGCATCATGAGGATGAATATCCTCCATCACCAGAGATAAAACACCTTTGCGAGTAGCACCAGGGCCAAGGATGCTAAGCCCGTCTATACCACCAAGAGCTCCTTCAGTGACCGACATAAGTTCCGCTTCATGGGCTTCAATCGGGGCGTAACCAATGGCCAACAACCAGTCGATAGCCGCTCCCAAACCAATGACGCCCGCAATATTAGGTGTACCAGCTTCGAACCGGTGAGGGACTTCTGCGGCAATCACTCCCTCGGAGTGCGAAACACTGCGAACCATTCCTCCCCCTAGTCTCCAAGGCTCCATCGCCTTCAGATACTCCGCACGGCCCCACAAAACCCCCACACCGAATGGTCCGTAGAGCTTGTGCCCAGAGAAGGCGTAAAAGTCGGCACCCAAATCCGCCATATGTGTAGGCATATGAGGCACAGCTTGAGCTCCATCTACAACCACCACCGCCCCAACCGCATGCGCACGGTTAGCTACATACTTAATGTCTGTCACTGAGCCCAAACTATTAGACAGATGACTTATTGCTACCACTCGAGTCCGACAACTGAGATAGTCATCCAGCGTATCCAACGCCAAATGGCCATCACAACGTAAGGGCAGTACCCGAAGGATCGCTCGACGCTCCACACATAGTCGTTGCCAGGGTAACAGGTTCGAGTGATGCTCCAACTCAGATACCAGAACCTCATCTCCATCCTGAAGTAGCTGTCGGCCCAGGCCCCAAGCTACCGCATTGAGACTCTCTGTAGTACCTCCAGTAAAAATGATCTCATCCGCGGATACCCTGAGTAGCTGAGCGACCTTCTCCCGAGCTTTCTCAAATCGAGCTGTCGCTCGGGTGGACAGGGAGTACAATCCTCGGTGAATAGTTGCGCATTCGTCCGTATACGCCCGATGCATCACATCCAAAACACCGGTTGGCTTGAGAGCGGTACCAGCACTATCAAGATAAACCAAGGAATGCCCATTGACCCGTTGGGCCAATGTAGGAAACGCATCACGCACCTCAGCCTGTGATAACCCAATCAAAGTATATGATCTTATATCACAGGATGGTTGCAGACCCGCCAAATCCGGCTTTTGGTTCCCTGTATAATGAGCCTTCCAAATGATTCGACCCTAGAACTCCTACACCGCGCTCAGCAATGGCTCCTCGCGGGTCAACAAGTGGCGATCGCAACGGTTATTGCCACTTGGGGCTCGTCTCCTAGACCGACGGGTAGTCTCCTTATTGTTCGGGAGGATAGCGTATTCGAAGGCTCAGTATCCGGCGGCTGTATCGAAGCGGAAGTTGTTAGCGTAGCCCTTGACGTCATTCGCACTCGTACCCCTCAAGTCCTAATGTTTGGGGTAAGCAAGGACCAAGCCTGGAAGCGCGGGCTCGCGTGCGGTGGGAAAGTAGAGATTTTCGTGGAGGCAATCCAGTGAAACTATCCACTCTTGGACGTATTGTGTCCCACGACCATTACCCTATTGTCCGCGCAGTCCGCCTTTCTGATGGCTATGAACGCCTGATCATCGGTCCCCCACCACCGGATCCCCTGGGAGAAGCAGTTCAAAAGGTCCTTCGAGACCAGGCTGCCTTAGTCATCACCCTGAGTACAGAGCGATGGTTCCTTCAGCCTTTTCTTCCCCCTCTGGAGCTGCTGGTTGTTGGCGCAGTACATATCGCACAGTTCTTGGTACGCATCGCCAACCTCACCAACTACCAAGTTAAGGTGATAGACCCCAGAACGTCGTTCGCGCACAAAGAACGATTTCCTGGTGCCCAACTCATCACCGATTGGCCAGACGAAGTCCTCAGCAAGCTGCCACTCTCCGGTCGTTCAGCAATCGTAACCCTTAGCCACGATCCAAAAATTGATGACGCCGCGCTTAGCATTGCTCTGAGCAGCACCGCCTTCTACATCGGCTGCCTCGGCAGCCGCCGCACGCACAAAGAACGTCTCAGCCGTCTGAGGCAGCAAGGGCATTCTCCCGATCACCTGGACCGATTGCGAGGCCCAGTGGGTTTAGCCATTGGTGCAAAAACACCAGCAGAGATAGCCGTAGCGATCATGGCCGAAATTACCCAAACACTCCGGCTGTCTTGCGCTCAGCAAAAGGTATCTTTCGATGATGGTTACTGAGTTCATGTCTCCCCCACGCGTAGCTGGATTGATTCTCGCAGCGGGTAGCTCCAGACGTATGAACCACCAACATAAGGTACTCGCTCCGTTCCGAGGCTGCCCAATGATCGAGCACGTAGTTCGAGCATTGTGCTCCACACCCCTATCACCCATTGTTGTAGTAACGGGGCATAACGCAGACCAGGTAGGTGCAGTACTTAGTGCCTATCCGGTAGAGCTGGTCTACAACCCCCGCCACTTGGCCGGTATGTCCACCTCTCTTCGCGCAGGCATAAGTACTCTTCCGCCCTCTACGGACGGTGTTTTGGTGGCGCTGGCAGATATGCCCTTGGTGCAACCAGAGCAAATTATTTCGCTCCTATCCGCATTCCAAGTCAATCCTCCAGGCACAATCTGCGTGCCCACATTTGAGGGTCAACGGGGACATCCAGTTACGATCAGCAACCAATACTTTGAGCATATATACCAACTGGATGGAGACATTGGCGCACGGAGTCTATTTGAGCGCTACGCGGACCGGGTGGTGGAAGTACCAATGAGGACTCATGCAGTGCTCGTAGATATAGATACACCCGAAGCCTTGGCTGCCCTTCGCGACCATGAGTCATGACTAAGCAGCCGGTTGATTTGGCCATGTGTGTAGCTGTCGAGCCAGGCTTTTCGTGAAACGCTCTGACGACGAGGCGAGCGTACCTGGGGGTACGTGACCGAGGAGAGACTTCTAGCAGGCCATCGGAAAGACCGGCCGACAGATGCGTGCAGGGCTAGATCAGCAGGCTGTAAGCTAGAGCGTCTCTTTAGCTTCGGACGCGGTCTATTACTGGTTCGCTGATAAAGACGCGCCCTAGCTAGGTGCCTTTTGCCCCGCGGTAAAAGTACTGAGGTCAAACTCTCCTCACATCCGACGACTGCCTCATCTTGACCTCCGACGACTTGTCAGATGGATTAACCGCTTCGCTCAGAATCGACGACTCATAAGGCTCTAACGCGTCGATATCAATGCCATTCAGTAGCTGCTTGAGATTGCCAAGGTCCAGTGGCAGAAGTACAGAGGCGTTGCTACGAGCCATCACTCGTAATTGAGAAAGGTATTGCTCGACCAACCGGAGTTTCAGGGCCTTGCATCCTCCTCGACGCTGCACCGCCCGCCCAATCTCTCGGATAGAATCCGCGGTAGCCTCTGCTAAGGCCAAGATCTCCGCAGCTCGACCTTGGGCTTCGTTAATTCGGCGCTGCTTTTCTCCTTCAGAGAAATTAATCATCTCCTGCTTAGTTCCTTCAGAGCGATTGATCATCGCCTGCTTATCACCTTCGGCACGAGCAACTATCGCTCGCCGATTACGTTCCGCTGTGACTTGCTTCTCCATAGCATCTTGTACCGTGGTGGGTGGCTGAATATTTTTTATCTCGTAACGATGAACCCTTATCCCCCATACCGTACCCGCCTCTTTCAAAACATCAACTACCTTTTGGCTAATAATTTCCCGCTCTTCAAAGGTTTGATCAAGAAGCAACTTACCAATAACTTCCCGCGTGCTCGTTTGTGCTAGTTGAGTGGCTGCATAACGATAGTTGGTGATACCATAGGTGGCTTTAACCGGATCCACCACGCTTATGTACATCACCCCGTCAACCTCGACCTTCACCTCATCTCGAGTAAAACACTCCTGCGGAGGTACATCTATCGTATCTTCTCGGAGATCTATCTTTGAAACTACCCGATCAAGAAAAGGAAACATCGAATGAAACCCTGCTCGCATCGTACTATGATATCGACCCAGCCGCTCTACCACGTAGGCCCATTGGTTGGGCACAAGCCGTATCGAACGTAATACTTGAATCAAGATTCCTATCGCGATTATCGTCCATGTCCCTATAGTCAAGTATTCCATATAGTAACCTCAACGACCTCGTAGATCGTGCTTCGACAAGCGTGGCCCAACCTCGCTTAAGCCCTCAATGATGGTCTGTATCCTAGCGATCTCAGCTGGAACTACCGTCACCTTAGCTTTGGCCGCGATCTCCCCCAGTTCACTAATGAATAGCTCCGTAATGCGCATGCGCATGGCCGCTTCTCCGCCTGGCTCCGATAAGGCTTCAGCCACCTTTTCCATACCAAGTGCCGTTGCCTTCGCAACGATACTGATCTGTTTAGCGTGCCCCTCAGCTTCATTTATCCGGCGGCGTTTTTCTCCTTCAGACAAATTGATAGCTTCCTGTCTCTTCCCCTCAGATCGATGAATGATTGCCTCTTTCTCAGCCGTCGCCAGAGTAACTTCAGAACGCCGCTCCCGTTCGGCTTCCATTTGTTTTTCTAAGGTGTGTATGACCTGGTTGCTTGGGGTGATATTTTTGATTTCATATCTAAGTACTTTTATACCCCATGGGTCAGAAGCTTTATCAACCTCGCTTACGATTACATCGTTGAGTTTATCTCGTTCAGAAAAGGCCTCGTGCAGGGCAAGCTTGCCTATCTCAGATCGCATCGTGGTCTGTGCTAGATTCACGCTTGCCGATCGATAATCTTCAATTCCGTAACTTGCCCGCTCAGCATCCATCACCTTTAAATATATAATACCATCCACCGATACTTGCATATTATCTCGTGTAATGCATGTCTGCTCGGGAACATCAAATACCTGCTCGCGAGTTTCGTGACGATAGGCTACTCGGTCAACCACGGGGATGAGCACATGAAAACCCGGGGACAGCACACCATTAAATCGGCCCAAACGCTCAATAACATAAGCCTCGCGCATAGGTATCACTATTGCGGTCATCCACAGGATACATATTAATATAAGTATGACCATTGTTGCCAGATTCATAGTTGATCCTCATCCTTCTCTATAATCCAAACCAGGTTATCCCTAGCAACCACTCGAGCAACCATGCCGGGCTCAAGCGGTTCTCCCACGGTACGAGCCGGCCATGTAGAACCCCGAAAGCGTATTCGACCTTCGACAGTCGAGGTAGCAACTTCGACTACGGTGACCAACTCCCCAAAGGCATCAAGTTCTTCATTCGTGGAAGTCTTCTCACGTCGACCAGCACCTAGTCGCAAGCCTGTACTTCTTGCGATGCTGATAAGCATTGCCGAACTAGCAACCCAAAGACCTACCTCAAGTTGTACACTCCCGATGAATCCTACACTCACCAAAAAGCTGACGAGTATGGCGGATAAGCCAAAGAATATCGTCACAAATCCCGGAAAGATAAGCTCGGTAAGGACGAGAAAACCTCCTAACACAAACCATACCAATGAGTGACTATCAACGCTCATGTCCAGAGTTCTATTGTACAACATAAGACAAATAGTTGACACGTCAATCGATTTGCATATGATATATATCACACTCAATACGCCGACTCATTTCAGAGAATGCATCCAAGTGTTTCGGCATATATCTATTACGAATATTCTATGGTACTCTGGCTCGTTTCGCAGCGATAATACAGCAAAGACCCCCTTGAATTGATTCTGTAAGAATCAACAAGGGGTCGCGCAGCGGGGCATTGTCACGCGGAGAAGCAGGAACTTGGGTTCTGCCCAAGGGATTTCTGCTGTATGAGGAACTATGGAAATTACGGCGACTCAAGTCATGTGGTCGTCGCTTCACACCAGAGAAAACGGCGGTTCCGAGGACCCATTTTGGTCACGCAACAATATCGCTGGAAGTTTTGATCCGGCCGGGAAATGCTCGTCGTCGGCGTTAAGCAGAACCAACGCATTAGTTCCCACCATCGAGGTCATCGCCCCAGACTCTTGGTGGGCATGCAACTTTGCCTCGAAGTGGTCCCCTTTAGTCATGCTCACAAAAGCCCGAGCCAACTCCGGGCGGCCCGGGGAATGTCTGTGGGCGTGAACCAACTCAACCTGATGAGTTACCCGAAACGGCCGAGAATCTCCCAACATCTTTCTCAGACATGGGCGGACAAAAACCTCAAATGTCACCATAGCACTCACCGGGTTGCCCGGTAGTCCAACTACCGGACGATGAGCCTGAAGTCCAAAGGTCAGAGGCTTTCCGGGTTTGATACGAACCTTCCAGAAGTCTGCACGTACATCACACCGCTCGAAGGCTTCGCGGACATAGTCGTAGTCCCCCACAGAAACTCCACCGGAAATAAGTAAACAATCGGCCCTTGCCCCCTCTTTGAGGCGCTCAACAATCACTTCAAGACTATCCGGTGCATTAGGCAATATCTCCGGCTCTCCGCCAGCCTCGCTTACCATCGCGGCCAGGGCATACACGTTGGAATTGATAATTTGCCCGGGCAACAAAGGCTCGGCGACATCACGAAGCTCATCGCCAGTGGACAAAATGGCCACTCGAGGACGTCGGTACGCGGTCACTTGTGCATATCCCTGTGCGGCCAGAAGACCGATCTCCCCGGGCCCATAACCAAGACCAGTCTGCAAAATCGTCGCGCCAGCGGACAAATTGCTGCCCCGCATCCGAATGTTGGCTCCCTCAGCCACTTCGTGGAGAAATTCGACCTTCTGCTCATCTTTCAGCAACCGGGTATGTTCCTGAATCACCACCGCATCTGCTCCAGCCGGCACCATTGCCCCCGTAAAAATTCGCATCCCAGAGCCTGGTCTCAGAGGCGGCGGTATCTCTCCCCCGGCTTTCGACATCCCCTGGAGCGGAATCAACCGCGGTGAAGTTTCTGACGCCCCTTCGATGTCTCGCCAGCGCACTGCGTACCCATCCATCGCACTATTGGAAAAAGAGGGCAGGTCCGAACGGGCGAAAACATTTTCTCCCGCGTAGCGCCCTAGTGCCAAACTTAACGGAAGTCTCTCAACCCCAACCGGCTCAAAGGCAGGAAGCATGACCTTTAGGGCCTCTTGTATGCTCTTCATATTTAGAGTGACTTAGCCTGCTTATCAGCTCAATGGGAGCCTAAGTTCGCCACGTTTCAAGCACCGCCCCCCAAAACTAGACACGCAACGTTTGCGAGAGCTTGGTAATCTACGGTCGACTCATGCGCACAAGAAACCCTGTGACGTGGCATTCAGGGCATTTTGGTTTCATGTCCGGCAAAGGCTACATGACTAGCCGAACCCAGCAACGGTGGTTGTGCTTGGTGCTAGGAACCGTAATTACCCTTCCCTTTGCCCTGGCAGCTCATGAGCTCGCTCGGCTGAGAGGCGAGAATCTTCATCAACGAACTATTCTGCGCACTCATCATGTCATCACCCACGTCGAAACCGAGCTCAATCTTCGCTTTGATCGACTTCGGGACCTGGCCGCCAAACTGGCAGAGAAAAAGATCTCCTCCGAAAAACAATTCTGGGACCAGGCCATGAGTCTTGTCCTTAAATTCACTGACCTAAAGTCTATAAAATGGATCGATAAGCAAAATCGAGTTCGGTGGGTTGTGCTTCCAGAGAACCCCAACCAAGTGACCATAGCCGCCGATGCCGCAAGCTCCACCGACATACCCGTCACTCAAAGCCCCCAACAACGTCGGCAGCCACGAGCCTCCGGTCTGATCAACTTAACTTTGGGCCGGCGAGGTTTCGCAGCCTATTTCCCCGTACTGAGAGGCCCTTTTCAGGGCACGGTCAGTAGTGTCTTTGAGCTCGATTCGCTCCTTCAATCGCTGCTTCCAGATGAACTGCATAGCGACATCACCATCGCCCTCGTGGATAGTAACGAAACGACGGTTCATGCCTATGGCCCTCCCCACGTTGAACGGGCTATCGGTATCCTCGGACAGGGATTCACACTCATCGTCTCACCAAAACTAGCTTACAAAAGCTACATAGACTTTGCGTCCTTGGGACTTCTACTCTTTGGCCTGTGTATTTCTGTCGTTACCGCTGGTTTGGCCTATCAGTTATTAGACAGCAGAGCCCATCTGCTGGAAGAGCAGATGCAGCAAAGAAGCTTACTCGCCGCGGCGGCCGATCACATGCTCAGACTCGCTCCTGATTTATCCACTCTGGCATATCACCCATCTCCCTATGATACTCAACACCTTCCCTGTCACTTACCTCCAGAGCAGTGGATGCCTCCAACGCTACAAAGCAGCATTGAGCAATCTATCTTGGAAGGGCATATTATCGAAAGTGAGGAGGATATCGATAATCGTCATTACGAGGTTCGTATCGTTCCCGATACGGAACGACACCTCGTCCTGAGTCTACGAGATGTCACCGTTCGGATGGAACTTACGTCGCAGCACGTATTGTTGGCTCGGGTGATCGCATCAAGCGCGCATCTCGCCGCCGTTCTTGGACCAGACGGACGAGTGGAATACCTAAATCCTATCGGTCGCCAAATTCTTATTCTAGACAGCACGCCTCACCGGCTCGATGATATTTTGGAGCTGTCCGAAGATATTCTGTCTCCGCTCGAAGGTGCCGTATCCTGGTCTGGTCGACTCAACCTAAGAGCCAGTTCCGGAGAAGAAGTTCCTGTACACCTGACTTCTTTTGCCATCCCCACTGCGCATGGACCTCGTCTCGGCCTAACGGCCGTTGATCTTCGTCAGACCGTTCAACTTGAGCAACAACTCGAGCAAGCCCACAAAATGGAGGCTCTAGGGACCCTTGCAGCGGGTGTCGCACATGACTTTAACAACGCCGTCACTGTATTTCAAACCGGAGTTGAACTCCTGGAGGGCATTGATAACATGCCCGAAGAGGCCCATGAGGACCTCAGCTTACTACGCTCTGCTGCCTCTTCGGCCGCTAATGTCGCTAGCCAATTGCTCGCATTTGCCCGGCCAACTCGAAGTGCTACCCAGCCATTTATCCTAGATAAGGTCCTCAGCGCATCCGCCCAGATGATCGCTCGGTCCGTGCGAGCGGACATTGACATTGAGTGGTCACTACGGGCCAAGGATGCCCGAGTACTAGGTGATCCCGGCGCTCTCCAACAAGCATTGCTCAATCTCGTCATCAATGCTCGTGACGCCATTCCCGCAACTGGTGTGATCGCGATTCACTCGGAAATGGTCGTTCGAAATCATCAAGAGTTTGTGATTATCAAAGTCATAGATACCGGAACTGGAGTTCCCCTAGAGCTACAAAAGAAAATATTCGAACCATTCTTTACCACCAAACCAAAAGGACAAGGCTCCGGCTTAGGTTTAGCTATGGTGCGAAGAGTCATCGACGGCTTCGAGGGGAATATATCCATTCAAAGCCAGTCAGGAGAAGGTACTAGCGTGGTGCTTGAACTGCCCACTCACCAACCAGAGGTTGAAGAGCTAACTCAATCCATAGATCTCCACCAGCAGCATTTCAGAGCGGCCCGAATCATTCTCGTTGAGGACGACCCACCCCTGCGAACATTAATCCAGCGCGGACTCAGTCAAGCGGGACACCAAGTAGAAGTAGCCACAGACGGAATTGAGGCCATAAAATTGCTCTCCGACCCCACCGACGTCCTAATTACCGACGTCATTATGCCCCGCATGGGCGGGGTGGAGCTCGCTCGGCGAGCCCGACGCGAAAACCCAGCTATCCATATCCTTCTCATTACCGGTCATCCCGAACTTCCTCCGGAGCACACGTTGCCACTAGGTGTCGAAATTATTCCAAAGCCCTTAGCTTTAGCTCATCTGCTCCGCACGGTGGACAAGCACGTTAGCTCAATGCCCAGAGCACCTACTGTACACATGTAGCGTTATCTGCCTTAACTATTGAGCGGCTCAACCTCTGAATGTCTCACAGCAACCAAAATCCGACATACGCTGCTCGTGATTGCGCTGAGTCCGTACAACCACAGAAATTCCTGGGTAGCTAGGGTTATGTGTTCTTACGAGATAAAGCGCCTATAGAGATCTAATCGATGAAGTCTATAAAGCACGGGGAGCTAAGCACGGGGCGCTGGACCCAAAAGTGACTGTAGATCAATGTAGTGTTATACATTGAGGACATTAATATCCTGAGTCGATAGTCTCGCGTCGTTCTGAGAGGCCTGGTGTTCGCCTGAAGAACATCCATATTCCTTGATATGTCACCAATAACGGCAGGCACTAGAAGCAACATCAGCCGATTGCTAAAATTACTGACTTGGGGCAAAACGTCCCGGGATCAGCTTGGAACTATTGCGGATATCTTGGTTTCAAAGAGTATTCAGCATCGTAAGGGGGCCGGTTAGCTACTGGTGGCCCAGGGGTCAAAGCGACCCACAAACATACAAAAGAGAGAATCACCCAACCTCCAGCTCTCACCGGCAACGCGACCGGCATCAGGCACTAAGCCAAACCTCTTCATTCCCGCAATGGATTTTCTTCTACGATCGAGACGGTTCGTTCAGGGACATTCATAGGCAGGTTAATCCAAAATACGATCGCATAGTCCTTAGCAGACGACGGAAGAGTCTGTCGTGACCTAAAACAGCGATTCATGGTCAGAGGCAATTCAAGTTGTATCTGCTAGCAACATCTCGACACAGGGGTTCGAGTCGGCTAATCCAATAGTCATGGCTTTTGTAGTGACCGAACCCTGCATTAAGTGCAAGTTCACCGACTGCGTTGATGTCTGCCCTGTTGATTGCTTCCACTCTGGAGCAAACTTTGTGGCTATCGACCCCGATGAGTGCATTGACTGCGGGGCCTGTGAACCTGAATGTCCAACCTCAGCCATTTACGCTCAAGAGGACGTACCAGAAAAATGGTCAGAATTCGTTGAGCTAAATGCTCAGTATGCTAAGGCTTGGCCCAGCGTCAGTGGCAAACAAACACCTCTTCCCACTGCTGAGGAGTTCAAGGCAGTGGAGGGCAAACGCGATCAGTTGGATCCTAATCCAGGCTGATTGTGCGCCTACGCGTGACGCGTAGGCGAGCCCCACACACCGCCGCGCAAATAATTTTGCGCGGCCAACACCGCCCATATATGCGAAGACCCCAAACAGAGATAGTTAATATGATCCGCCTTATAGGATCTGGTGGAGCAAATCGCGCTATGGAGGTTGAAGTAAAGCGCCTCTCAAAGCGGGCCATAGGGGGGCATCTTCCTAAAGCGCATCGTAAAGACGGTCAAAATCTTAGATATCCGTTCGATAGTAGTCTTGCCTGGCTCGCGGTACGCTACGCGCGTACGCCGTCAAGAGTTGTCTGGGATCTATTTGAAACCACCGCTTCCCGGTTGGAACCGCTGTATGATGCGATCTTCTCGCATATCAGCGCGTCCAAACCAACATGGCTTGTGGACAAACTTCGTTTTACGGTCGAGGTCAATCACGCTCATGATTTTCCGGCAAGTCCTCTACAGGTTCGAGGGACAGTAAAAAATGCGATCGTTGATGCTGCATCACACCTGGGTTTAAGCCTGAGCCTAGACCCTAAACATCCACAGCTTGTTTTCCGTGTCGAAGCAAATGCAGATCGCACCCTTATTTCCCTGGATCTTGCCGGCAGGAGCCTCCATCGCCGGGGTCAGCGAACATGGACGAGCGAAGCTAGCCTGAAGGAGACCCTTGCCGCCCAGATGTTGATCTTGGCTCGCTGGGACCCACGCTCAGAGGCTCTATTAGATCCAATGACCGGTGCCGGTACCCTAGTCCTTGAAGCCGTGGGCTCTGCTCAGGGGCGGGCCACATGGCCTCCGGATGAACAACCGGTAGCGTCTAATTTTCCACCATTTGCCGAGCTGACCCTCGACCGCCCCGATCTCTTCCCAGGCGAGCTCCCTCCTCTGACCGCAATTGAGGTCCACACCCCAACGTACCGAAGCCTTGAGCGCAACATTAAGAATGCGGAACTCGCAACTGACATTCGCCTACTTCATGGCGACTTTAGAGACATGCGGAGCGACCAGCTCTGGCCCGGCCAATCCCCACCTAGCCGTGGACTCGTGATCGTTAATCCTCCTTATGGAGAACGTCTGGAGCAGGGGAGAGGATACGCTCCTGAACTGGAAGAATTATACGTTGACCTCCGCGATTGGTGGTTGGAACTTGACGGAGAGTGGCGACTCGCTATCCTCGGACCCGGTCGTTTGTTGAAATCTATTCTAGGTCATCAAGCTCAGCTTGATAAACCCATGAAGAACGGCCCCCTTTCAGTAAGTTTACTCGTTTACTCAAAGTAGCTCGCGCTCTTTCGCCATGCCCTTTAGAAATCACATAGTCTGGGTGACCGGTGCATCTTCAGGTATTGGTGAAGCCATATGCCGTGCATTTGCTCAACAAGGCGCACGAGTCGTCCTCAGTGCTCGGCGCGGTAAGGAGCTCGAACGCATACGGCGCACGCTGCCCTCTCCGAATGATCACTTAGTCTATACTATGGACTTGTCCCGTCGTTTGAACTGGGAAGAGGCAGCTACGATCGTGCAAGCCCAATGTGGACCCATTGACATTTTTGTCCATTCTTGCGGACGGAGTCAGCGAAGCTCAGCCCATGAAACGACCATGGATGTTGATCGCCAACTCATGGAACTCAACTATTTTTCCGCGGTGGGGCTCACTAAAGCATTGTTACCCTCCATGATACAGCGGGGCAGAGGACATTTGGTTCCTATTAGCAGCGTCTCCGGGAGAGTCAGCCCCCCCTTTCGCTCCGCTTATGCTGCATCTAAGCATGCTCTCCACGGATTCTTTGATGCCATTCGCGCTGAAAACCACCACAACGGCATTAAGGTTACTATCATCTGCCCAGGCTATGTGCGCACCCATCTGTCGGAAAACGCCGCGACACACACCCTAGAACCTTACGGACAAATGGACGCCACAACCGCTCGAGGCATCTCTCCCGAGAGGTGCGCCCAGCGAGTACTCAAGGGAATTGCTCGTTGCGAGGAAGAAGTTCTAGTGGGTGGCCGAGAAACCTGGGCCGTGTACCTCAAATGCCTCGCGCCTAGGCTTCTTTCCAGAATAATTCGGCGCGGAAATCGCCCCTGACCCTGCTGGTGGTCCACAACCTCAACACTCTTCCCCAAGCCCTATCGTTACCATCAGCGGTGAAACGGCTGAATGTTCAGACTCGGAGATAGGCTGGCACGATACCTGTTGACGGAAAGGCCACCGAGTCCGGGGAACCGTCGAGCCCCGAACATTCAGCTAAACCAAGGGACAAATCATAGATCCAGTCGGATGCTAAGGACGCCCTCACAGACGTTTTATTTGGCTGAGTAGCGCCCCATGGAAAAACCGATGGAAAGAGGGTTGTTCAACCCGGTCAAAAAGCTGCTGGGCATCAATATCCCACAGACGGGGACCCAAAAAGCGCTTGTGGGCCTCGATCAGCAAACCTTCGTCGTAGCCCAGCTCTAGAGCAACCCAAACGCTTTTTTCCGTCAGCACACGATAGCGGCAAATCGCGTTGTGAAAGTAGTAGTTTGGCTTTCCGTCCGACTCAAAGGCGTTCAAACTGAGACCCCATGCGCAATACCCTCAAGAAGCTTCTTCCTGTTGTCGCGCTGATCGTCGTCATCCTTGCGAAATGGCTTGAAATTGATCTGCCCTTGGAGCAGGAAGCTCCCACGAATCCGGAAGCTCCCACGGAGCCCATCCCCACCGGAGGTCCTCGAACGTACCGTTCAGCAAAAAAGTACTTATACCGACTCTTCCCTGGTCCTGGCAAAACCCTTTATTGCGAGTGCCACTACAACGTTGAGCACGAGGTAGATCCGGCAGCCTGCGGATTGCCCGAAGATCTCTCAGACTCACAGCGAAGTCGTCGTGTTGAATGGGAGCATGTTGTGCCGGCATCGGCGTTCGGGGATACCTTTGCGGCCTGGCAGGAAGGGCATCCAGAGTGCGGTGACCAACAAGGTCGATCATGCGCCCGAAAAGTATCTGACCTATTCAATCGGATGGAAGCTAATCTGTACAATCTCCGACCTTCGGTAGGCTCAGTAAATAGCCAACGTAGTAACCGGGCAATGAGCGCCATTCCCGGGCAGAGTTACCAAGGCAAGTGCAATCTCGAAATTCAAAACGATGAAGTTGAGCCACGAGACGAAATTAAGGGAGATATTGCCCGCATATATCTATACATGGATCAGACCTACCCTCACCGAAACGTGATTCGGCCGGAGCACCACAGTGAATACCTATATTGGGACCAGCAAGATCCAGTCACCCCTGCCGAGTGTGCGCTTGTTAGGGAAATAGCCCCAATGCAGGAACACGTAAACAAAGTCGTCGAATCTCGGTGCGTAGAGGCTGGGCTCTGAAAATCATCCCCAGCTTTTTTGCCGCCACTCAGAGCACACAGTATAACCAACCTGAGGATATCCTCCCGCAAAACATCTTGTCCCAACAAAAGCCGGCCCGCGGGCGAGCTGGATCCTCTGTCCTCTTGCTTCATTCGCTAGAAAGCATCTCGGAAACTGATCCGACACCAAAACTCAACATCCTACGGGGCCACGCCGCGGAACTCGGTGGGAAAGACCCCGCCCTCCTGCAAGGAGATACAGCCGTACCGTGCTGCTCAACCTCTTGAAGAGTCTGTTGTGGTACAATAGACTCAATCCAAGCAGATTTGGCCAAATCTCACCTTTAACCATATATACGCATGAATTCATTCATAAACTGAGCAAGTCTCTCAACTCCTTCCACCGAGATCACGTTGTAAATCGAGGCACGAATACCTCCCACCGCTCGATGGCCTTTCAACCCTATGAGACCAGCCTGGGCCGCTCGTTCGATAAACACTGGCTCTAGTTTTGTCGATGACAAGCGGAACACTATATTCATTACCGAGCGTGAAGTCTTTTCCACCGCGGAGTAGTAAAAACCTCCGCTAGCATCAATTGTCTCATACAACCGGCGTGCTTTTTTACGATTCCGCATCTCCATCGCTGATACCCCCCCCTGGTCCTTTAGCCAATCAAGTACATTCCTGGTCAAATAAACAGCAAACGTCGGGGGGGTATGTAGCAATGAGTTTGCTCGCGCATGAGCGGCCAATCGAAAAATATCCGGGAGTTTTTGACTGCATCTTTCGAGTATATCATGCTTCACAATCACAATAACCACGCCGCTGGGCCCGAGATTTTTTTGAGCACCAGCATATATTATTCCAAACCTAGATATATCTAATGGCTTGGACATAATATCTGACGACATGTCCACAACCAATGGAACCTCCCCACAAGCCGGGACTTCGTGAAACTGTGTCCCTACAGCTGTATTATTAGATGTGAGATGCACATAAGCGGCCTGAGGATCGATCGATAACTCCGCTGCGGTTGGCACTCGAATAAACTGCCCGTTAACTTCGCCCGTCCCCGCCACACGCACCGGCCCCACCTGTCGGGCCGCCTCATAGGCTTTTGTTGACCATATGCCTGTATTAACATAATCCGCACTCGTGGTGGTCGACAGGAGATTAAGAGGGAGCAATCCGAACATCCCAGTAGCGCCCCCTTGGAGAAAAAGGACCTCGTGACTACGCGGCACGTCTAAGAGAGAACGCACTCGCTCCAACGCCTGTTCATGAACCTCTCGGTACTCAGGTCCACGGTGGGACAGCTCCATAATCGAAGCCCCGATCCCCTGATAGTCAAGAAGCTCTTGCTGCGCGCGTCTCAAAGCTGGAGTAGGCATGCTCGCTGGTCCCGCACAAAAGTTAACAACATCTCTCACGCCCCAAATATACCACGAGGCCCCGACTGTTCAGTTACACTGCCCACCCGTGGGGTGGTTCAAAGCAATTGCGCTACTAGGCTATTTTCGGCGGCTGAGACTCCGCTGGCTGACTCAACAACTCGAGGCCTCTAGGGATAAATCCCTACAGTGGGGACCCGACGTTACCACCAATATGGTCCTAGAGCGCACCTGTCGGCAATTTCAACTATCTCGCCGCGATAGGGGACCAGTAACCCATCTAGATGGTCAACATCGTCAACTGTTGGTTCATGTGGAACTTCACCGGATACCTAACCCGAACCGCGAATCTCGATACCTACGAGATAAACCCCGCCCCCGATATCGTCAGTACATCACCCTAGAAAACCCCGAATCCCTGCTTCCCCTAGGCCTTCGCTTAGTACCCAAAACTATGGGAACCGAGTCACCCAATTACCTCACCGGCGATGACTTCTTTGACAAGCAAGTCATTATCCATGGTCCGGAGATAGAGGCTCTTGCCTTTCTTTCCGCAGAAATACGCGCCGCTGTACTCAATCTAGGTGGCCAACTCACGATCGCCGACCACAAAATCGTTTGGCAAGCCCCTCGAGCACCAGTCTTTCTTGAACAAGCCCTACGAAGCTTGCTGAGTATCTCCCACCATCTCACAGCCATTCAACACTCACATATCCGTGCCCTGCAGCACCAAGTCGAAAAAGACCCAAATGCCGGTGTACGATTTAGGTCTTTTCAGACCCTTTCTCGCCATTTCGCAGACTCCCCCATCCTACTGGAAACAGCCCGGACCGTGCTCACTGATCGCTTTCCCGACCTTCGCTTTGTTGCCGCCATGACCTTGGAGCAAAACGAAAGCAGACCAGTGCTTATCCAACTCCTACAATCCCCATCTCTGCCTCATAGCCAGCGGCTGACAATTATAGAGAAGTTCATAGATGAACCGGAGATCATGGAAGCTCCCTTGATTGAGCTACTGCAGCGGTCTCTATCTTATGGAGGCAAAATTTCGTCTACAGACACCAGATCATTGATCAGCGCCCTCCAGTTCTTAGGCTCATACGGCAGTATCCAAGCTATACCCACCGTCCAAAAATATGACGACACTACAATTAGTGACGAGATCTCCAGTGTAGCAAAACGCTCTTTTGCAAAGCTCCTCCAACGACATCCTCAACTCGGAACTGGACATGTATCTCTAACGTCACAGACCTCAGGTGCCATGAGTTACCCAACCACTGCCGACTGCTCAGAACCTAAGGAAAAAAAGAGAGAAACGGAGCCCTAAACTTGCGTATTCAGGGTTTGCTTGACCGCTGAAGTGCCTTTTTCTACGAGCTTGGACATTAATTCCAACTGGTGACTACAACGATAAACACCCGCCTGCAATACTAACAAGTCTTGATTCGAAAATTTCCTACCCGACAGTGCCAACTGAATCAGTTTATCTATCGTCTGCTGACTTTGAACCACATCTTCGAGCATCTGCTTTAGTGTATTTTCATACGAGAGAGCATCAATAGACGACGACGGGGGTAATATATCTGAAAGCTGTGGTCCCCGAGACTCAGAGACTTTGAGCACCCGTTGTTCGTCGCGACTCGTCAAAACCGCTACTTGCTCATGCTCCAGCCCGTCCTGGGCCTTCACGACCCGCTTTCCCTCCACACCAACCCGAGAGGATCCTACGGTTAGGTGGCTCCGTTCGCGAACCAGAAATTCTGCAAACGAGACCTGAGTTGGAGATGCTTTCTCCCGTTTTTCCACTCGATGAGCCTGCTTGAGCACGGAACCCACCGACTGGACCATACTCTCTCCGGGAGCGCCTGAGATACCCATACCCAAATTATCGGTATCAACTCAGTGCAAGTTGCTTATTTTGTTTCCTCAGTTCTGGACCCGTGGGTGAGCGCAACATCCGGCCAAGCTTCTTGATAGCCCGGGCGTGGAGTCGAGATGTCCAGGATTTAGAAAGACCAAGCCTTTTTCCAACTTCTTCTAAAGACATTTCCTGATAGTAATACAATCTTACCAAAACCTGCTCCTGATCCGGCAACTGAGCAATAGCATGATCGATCCATTGACGAGTTTGGTGGGCCTCAAGCAATCCCTCCGCTGACATCTGTTGGTCATCTTCAAGCTCCGCCACCCTCTGACTATTTAGCGTTGTAATGAAGGTAACCACCAACCCTTCGACGGTGACCGCAAGCGAGTGAACGTTCTCGAACTTGTCTCCGCTTGAATTGACAATCAACGATGGCTCCGCCGGATAGTCAAAACAGGCGTGAGTTTGATACTGAAACCGATGATAGTCTGTGCGTCCAAACCATCCCATTGACCGAAGCCCATCGTAGACCGCTCCTTTGACCCGATAGTAGGCATAGGTCTTAAACTTTATCCCTCGCCCTGGATCAAAGCGCTCCGCGGCCTCTATGAGTCCGAGCTGACCGTAGCTCATAAGATCCTCTAGTTCTATGTTTTTGATCAAGGTTCGTTTCACCTGAAGGGCAATGATCCGAACCAAATCGGTATGTTTCGCGATCAGCTGATCCCGCCCCCTCGTTTCTAGGGTTGTAGACACCAACCAGTACCTCACTGTTTCAGTAGAGCTCTCGTTATTCTCAAAACGACTATCCCTAACCGTCTTCGACAATCTAGGCAAGCTCTTCAATAGCGACACCCACTCCTAAGAAATACATAGATATGACCAAACGAACGAAATCTCTGGGCACGCATGAGAAATCTATAGATCTGTATTGAGGAAAATTCACAATCTCATTGCCAACCAACATGAGTGAGCTTGAACGGGTGTCTTCCATCCAATTTCCCCTGAATGGAGTTGAGCGTACTCGCCCAGAAACTTTGAGGTAGGTCTCAACCAAACTCTCATTCGACCAATACAATAGGTCATAGTTCCACCTCACTATCCACCAACAAAAAAAGAGCGCTCCTCATCTCCTCTGAGACTTGCTGTTCCACCATCATTTTTACCTCTCGCACTAAAGCAAAGCGCGGCTGCGCTCCTCCATTAAAACAAGGTACTTTTACCTTGGGATATATCAGCCGCCATAGTCAACAATACCGTTGAGCACCGAGCAGTTTGAACCAATAGTTATGACTATTCGGTTCACCTGACCCATATCTGCACCGCTTCAACTCAGTCTGGCGGTATGCCGCCGAGAAGGGAGCCGCTCTTGCTTGCTAAGACCTCTCTTCAAAGTCAGGTGCAGTCTTATGAGCTTAAAGACACCACCTAGGCGTTCAAAAGCGACGTGCGATATCAAAGCCTGGCGCGCGTCTTTACACTCCGGCGGTGGAGATGACGCCGTATCCCGCGCTTGTGAGGAGTCGGCCCCGGAGGGAGAGTACGGGGATGTACCGGGCCGAAAGGCCCGAAAGGGGGGCGAAGCCACCGATCCCTCACAAACGCTGGATACAAGTCAGAAAGTGGGCCGGAGGTTAAAGACACGCCCAACAACACCTACTGAAGATCTACCCATCGGATGCTTCTCAATCACGAGACACCCCTACTCCTCCAAGGCTCTCCACTGGGAATTGGCGTGACCCAGCAATGACAAGGTGGCTCGAGCTGCTCAGTGCTCTAGCTAATGTTGTTGATCATGGCCTTAGCTGTATCATCACGCTTCTTCAAAACGTTACTTGTAGCAGTAAAAACCCTTTCGCTTTCGTTCATCTTTTGCTGTAGGCGGAGATACTGAATATTGAAGCTAGCGTTAAACTCCGCCAGCTCCTGAGAGGCTCGTTGTACCTGTTCAAACGCATTTCCCGCACTGAGAGAGCCTTGTCCCTGCCCAGAGAGCAAACCCGAGATACCCACCGCACCCGCCGGTTCAGCACTTGCCGTGAGCCCTCCAGACGATCGTTGGGTTCCGGCCAGCGCTGCAGAAATGATTGCTCCACCGGGAACATATGGCGCAGCTACCCGTAAACCATCGCTGGCAACCTGACCAACCTGCACGAGACTCCTTTGCATGACCGAACCAAATTTCACCTTAGGGGTCTGGCGGGTTGAGCTAGGCACCGTCGAAAGTCGAAGGGCGGGAGTGTGATTATTTTGGTTAAGCTTAGTCATGTATTCCCCTCTATCCCGAGCTGAATCGAGCTCAGACTTTGTGGTTCTTGCTGCGTCGTATCGGCGCGGTCGCAAAAAATGTTGCGGAGTTTTTGGGCTACAACACAGAAACATCCCGCCTGCCTTCATCGGGGACTTCCGGCAGTTGTCACCGATGTGTAGGCTCCGGCCGTTCTGATGACCAGTAACAATATTTCAGCCGCTCTTTCGAGTGACCTCGACCCTACGGAGACCCATGAATGGCTCGAATCGCTCGAATCCGTGCTTGAAAAAGACGGGCCTGAGCGAGCGCATTTCATCATACAGCAACTCGTTACCCGCGCTCGAGAACGAGGTGGTGATCTTCCCTACAAGGCGACCACCGCCTACGTAAACTCCATCCCCCCCGACCGAGAGCCAAGGTATCCCGGGGATCCGGAGCTAGAATGGCGCATCCGCCGCCTGACACGGTGGAACGCAATGGCCATGATCCTCAAGGCCAACGCTGATGGCTCCGGACGGGGTGGTCACATTGCAAGTTTCGCGTCCTCCGCGATGCTATACGACGTGGGCTACAACCACTTCTGGCGAGCTCGCACCAAAGAACACGGCGGAGACCTGATCTTTTTCCAGGGCCACTCCGCCCCTGGTCTGTATGCTCGTGCTTTTCTCGAAGGACGACTCAGCGAACAGCATCTTCTCGGTTTCCGTCAGGAGCTCTCACCCAACGGACTCTCGTCGTATCCTCACCCGTGGCTCATGCCCGATTTTTGGCAGTTCCCTACGGTATCCATGGGCCTTGGACCGCTCATGGCTATCTACCAAGCTCGCTTCCTTCGCTACTTAGAAAATCGCGGATTGCTTCCCAAAAGTGACCGCAAAATATGGGCTTTCCTAGGAGATGGTGAAACGGACGAACCAGAAAGTCTGGGAGCCATCGGTCTCGCTGCTCGGGAAGGACTTGATAACCTCATTTTTGTTATCAACTGTAACCTTCAGCGGCTGGACGGACCAGTTCGCGGCAACGGTAAGATCATCCAAGAGCTTGAAGGCAACTTTCGAGGTGCCGGCTGGAACGTTCTTAAAGTCATTTGGGGCTCTAATTGGGATCCTCTACTAACCCAAGACAAGAGCGGTATGCTCCGCAGACTCATGAATGAGTTTCTGGACGGTGACTATCAGTCCTGCAAAGCTAAGGGAGGAGGATTCACCAGAGAACACTTCTTTGGGCGCTACGAAGAAACCGCTCGGATGGTTTCTTCGATGACAGATGATGAGGTGGGTGCACTCCGTAGAGGTGGTCACGACCCATTAAAGGTTTATGCTGCCTACAAAGCCGCTGCAGAACACGTTGGGCAACCCACAGTCATCCTCGCCAAGACGGTTAAAGGATACGGAATGGGAAGTGCGGGGGAAGGTCTCAACATCACTCACCAACAGAAAAAGATGAACTTGGAGGAACTCAAAGCCTTCCGAGATCGATATAGAATTCCCGTCTCCGACGAGGAACTCACCGATTTACCCTTCCTCAGCCTCCAAGATGATTCTGTCGAAAAGCAATATCTAGATGAACGCCGTAAATCGCTGGGAGGTTATATCCCTGCTCGAAAAACAGAGGTACCACAGCTCAAAATCCCACCGCTAAGTGCTTTCGATGCTGTGCTGCAGTCCTCCGGTGATCGCCAAATTTCCACTACCATGGCCTTTGTTCGTGTTCTCAATACATTGTGCCGGAATAAGGACCTAGGCAAACGTATTGTCCCGATCGTGCCTGACGAGAGCCGAACGTTTGGAATGGAAGGTATGTTCCGGCAACTAGGTATCTACAGCCCCCACGGCCAACTATATCTCCCCGAAGACAAAGAACAACTAATGTTCTACAAAGAGGATAAGAAGGGACAAGTACTTCAAGAGGGTATCAATGAGGCCGGAGGTATTGCAGACTGGATCGCTGCTGCTACCTCATACACAACTCATGGTGTTCCCATGATTCCCTTTTACATCTTCTACTCGATGTTTGGATTCCAGCGTATTGGTGATTTCATCTGGGCTGCTGGTGATTCCCGCTCGCGCGGTTTTCTCATCGGCGGAACCGCTGGCCGAACAACGCTTAACGGTGAGGGACTCCAGCATCAAGATGGCCACAGTCACATCGCAGCTAGTACCGTGCCTAACTGCATAGCATACGATCCAACCTTTGCCTATGAGATGGCCGTGATTATACACGACGGACTCAAAAGGATGTATCAAGATCAGGAAGACATATTTTACTATATAACGGCAATGAATGAGAACTATAACCATCCCGCGATGCCAGAAGGTGCACAGGAGGGCATAATCAAGGGACTTTATCTATTCAGAGAAGGTAAACCCACAAAAAACAAGCGTAAACGGAGTATTGATTTACTGGGTTGCGGCACCATTCTCCGCGAGGTCATTGCCGCCGCCGATATCTTAGAAGCTGACTATGGTATCCGCGCAGATGTTTGGAGCGCGCCCAGCTTTACCCAGCTGGCAAGAGACGGATTTGATACTGAACGCTTCAACCGGCTGCACCCCGAACAAGCCCCAAAAAAATGTTATGTTGAGCAGTGCTTTGAGGGTCGTAGCGGCCCAGTAATCGCTGCTACTGATTATGTTCGCGCATATGCCGATCAGATTCGGGCGTTTATACCCAATCCCTATACAGTACTTGGGACCGATGGCTTTGGACGCTCAGACCGTCGGGAAGCCCTGCGACGACACTTTGAAGTAGATCGCTATCATGTCGTCGTGGCCGCTTTGAAGGCGCTTGCCGATGAAAACCAGTTCCCGAGAGGTGACGTGCAGAAGGCCATCGCCGCATACAAGATTGCTATCGACACGAAGCCACCTCGCTTAGCTTGAGGACAAAGAGGAATATCTTATGGATAAGCTTATCGAAGTAAAGGTTCCCGATATCGGCGACTTTGCCGATGTTGAGATAGTCGAAGTACTTATTTCAGAGGGTGATCATGTTGATGTGGAAGCTCCGCTTATCATGTTGGAAAGCGACAAAGCCAGTATCGAGGTACCCTCTTCTGCTACTGGTGTAGTCAAACAAGTCAATGTCAAAGTAGGTGGGCGGGTCTCGCAAGGAGACATCGTTATTCTGCTTGAACCCAGCGCAGCCATAAACGGTGATACTAACCCAAGTACGCCAACCCCGGCTAAAACCCCTTCAGCACCAGAGCCTTCAAAATCGGCTACCAAAGAGACTGAATCCGACGAGGAGGGCGGACCCGCGCCTGCTGAAACACGCGCGTCTCAGGCCGCTCATCACGTAGTGCCTCCAACAGGGGCACCAGGGATTGACATTAATGAAGAAGATTTCGCAAAAGCACACGCCTCCCCCTCCGTACGCCGATTTGCGCGTGAGCTGGGAGCAAACTTGGTTAGGATCCGCGGTAATGGCCGTAAGGGGCGAGTAACCAGGCAAGATGTTGTTGCATACGTGAAGGCAGCCCTCGCGCAAACATCTGCACCGGGGGCTTCGGCGGGGAGTAATCTAGGCATTCCTGCAATGCCCGAAATTGACTTCTCCAAGTTTGGAGAGATCGAAACGACACCGTTGTCCCGCATCCAAAAGATATCCGGGCCGGTTCTGCACCGCGCGTGGCTCAACGTACCCCACGTCACACACCACGACGAAGCCGACATCACCGAACTTGATAAATTTCGAAAAGATGTAGACAAAAAGGCCAAAGAAGAAGGGTATCGAATTACTCTCCTCTCATTCTTAATCAAGGCGGTCGTTACCAATCTTCAGGATCTACCATCATTTAATAGTTCACTCAGTTCGGACGGGCAGAGCCTGATACTTAAGAAATACTATAACGTTGGGGTCGCTGTTGATACACCCAATGGTTTGGTAGTACCGGTGGTGAAAGATGTTAACAAAAAAGGTATTGTAGATATATCCAAGGATTTGGCGGTACTTTCGAAGAAAGCCAGAGACGGAAAACTAGGGCCCAAAGAATTGCAGGGGGGCACCTTTTCTATCTCGAGTTTAGGTGGGATCGGCGGCACATCATTTACGCCGATCGTGTTTGCGCCAGAGGTTGCCATTCTCGGCGTTTCTCGTTCAAGAATGACCCCGGTTTGGAACGGCGAAAGTTTCGTTCCTCGTCTAATGTTACCACTATCTCTTTCTTACGACCATCGAGTGATCGATGGTGCCGCTGCTGCGCGATTCGTAGCTCGTTTAGGCCAACTCCTAGACGATGCACGTCGCATGTTGCTGTGAGGCAATGATGAGTACTAAAGACGTTTCGATTCCAGACATTGGTGACTTCGATGAAGTTCCCGTCATTGAGATCCACGTGGCTGCTGGCGATCAAGTCGAAGAAGAGCAGCCACTCGTCACCCTGGAGAGTGACAAGGCCACTATGGAAGTGCCCGCGCCATTCTCTGGTACCATCAAAGATCTATTGGTAGCTGTTGGTGATAAAGTTAAGAAAGGGGTTGTCATCGCACGAATGGAGCCCTCTTCGGCGGAAAGCTCGTCGTCAGAAGCTCCGCGCCCGCCTCGGATGGTCTCTGACCCGAGCACCAACCCTTCTTCAGTCGCCCATGCGAACTCGGCCCCAGCGGTAGAAGTAAATGGGGCAACACAGAAGGGTGATATTCATGCCGACGTGGCGGTGTTGGGTGCCGGCCCAGGAGGCTACACCGCCGCCTTTCGAGCAGCGGACCTCGGTTTAAAAACCGTCCTGATCGAGCGTAGCCCACGACTTGGAGGCGTTTGTCTCAACGTTGGTTGCATACCTTCCAAAGCCCTACTCCATGCAGCCAAGGTAATCACCGAAGCAGAAGAGAGCGTAGAATTTGGACTTAAGTTTGGGCCACCCGAGATTGATCTCGACTCCCTCCGAGGGTGGAAAGACAAAGTGGTTCAGCGCCTAACTGGTGGACTTACGGGCCTTGCAAAAAGCCGCAACGTTCAGGTGGTCCACGGTGTTGGTAGTTTCTCTAGTTCGCATCTTCTCACCGTCACCCATGATAACGGCAAAAGTACCACCGTCTCATTCGATAGCGCCATCATCGCAGCTGGCTCAGAGCCGGTAGCACTGCCATTCTTCCCAGTAGATGAGCGGGTCATCGATTCTACGGGTGCTCTTGAACTCCGAGACGTTCCCAAGCGTTTGCTCATTGTAGGGGGAGGGATCATCGGCCTAGAGATGGGCTGCGTATACGATGCCCTCGGATCTGAAGTCACCATTGTAGAACTTATGGATGGTCTGATGCCAGGCGCTGACCGCGATCTCGTGCGACCACTCCAAAAGCGACTTCAGAAGAGGCTGAAGGGCATTAAGCTCAAGACCAAGGTTACCGCCTGCGAAGCGAAATCTTCGGGTTTGGTCATCACTTTTGAAAACACCAAAGGAGAGCAGACCAAGGAGACATTTGATCGCGTACTGGTAGCTGTAGGCCGCAAACCAAATGGTAGACTTATCGGTCTAGATCTTACCGGTGTAAGAGTTGACGAACGTGGTTTCGTGCCCGTAGACCGGCAGATGCGTACTAATATTGCCCATATATTTGCAATCGGAGACATTGTTGGCCAGCCAATGCTTGCCCACAAGGCTACTCATGAGGGCAAAACGGCAGCAGAGGTCATCGCGGGTCAACCTTCTTATTTTGATGCACGAGTCATCCCTTCCGTGGCCTATACGGATCCCGAAGTGGCTTGGACTGGTCTGACGGAGACCGAAGCTAAGGAGCAAGGAGTTGCCTATGAGAAAGGCAGTTTTCCGTGGGCGGCATCCGGTCGATCGCTGGCTATGGGCCGAGATGAGGGACTAACTAAGGTTCTATTCGACCCTCAAACTCACAGAGTGCTGGGCGGTGGCATCGTGGGTAGCCAGGCCGGAGACCTGATCGCCGAATTGTGTCTAGCTGTAGAGATGGGCGCAGACGCAGCAGACATAGGTCTAACCATTCATCCTCATCCAACCCTCTCTGAATCAGTAGCCCTGTCGGCTGAAGCCTTCGAAGGCACAATTACCGACCTCTACATCCCCAAAAAGGAAAAGCCAAAACCGAGACGCGAAATCTGAGCGACCCATTCTGTCTCATATCCAACCAACGGCAGTTTTTGCACTTCAATCAGTGCATCATCCGCATCTGTTCATATCCCCTCGTGCCAGTGGTCACACTATAATGAACAGATTCTCGTGCTTCACCCTCTGATCGAATCGGCACAACCCTTGCTTTTCTCTCATAACAAATGTTGCTCGGGATAGGGCAGCATCCATCAAGCTATCAATAGCTTTGCCAGGGAGAAGTAGATCACTATGCGCCATTCCGAGAAGAGCTCCAATACTAGGGTACTCCTTTACGACCCGGCCCGTTTTCTATCTGCGATGTGCTCAGAGCTCGAGTTGAAAACGCGCTCAACCATTCGTTTGGTGGTGCAAAGCGAAGAGCTATTTTCCTGCCTTCGTAACGAAAATTTCGACGTGATTGTCGTCCGTCCTTCCGAAGACTCCAATCGTGCCTTACTTCCTGAGATTCGAGATCTCGCTAGGTTTCACCGATTCCTTCTCGTTTCCCGCACGTGCTCAGCAGAAACGGCTATCCGAATCGCTCGGAGTCGAGGTCTTTTCTTACCAGCCTCAGCGCACTGCCACGAGCTCGCGGAAGCAATTATGTGGCTGACTCAGCCGAAACTCGACGCACTTAGTTCTTTCGTACGCAAGTACCGATTAAGTCCTCAAGAAACCCACCTCATTCGTTGCGCTTACGATCGTTTAACCACCGAGCAAGCTGCCAAGGCACTTGGTTGTCGGCGTGCAACCATCTCAACCTACTGGAACCGAATTTTCCGAAAAACCGGCGTATGTAGCCAACGCGACGCAATGGTTCTGCTACTTCACTCAGTAGAGCCTCCCGATCCAAACGTAACAAAACTTCATCCAGCGGGACCAAAACCCACAGTTGCCGCCGAAATCACCGCGCCAGCCACCTCACCCGCTGCCGGACCAACTAATGCCCCCACGGCGGCTCGCGCTGAAGACCCTCATCACCACCCACTCATTCGATCTTCCAGCGAACAACCCAAAAGACGGCCAGTACCTTGGATGGAAAGTGCACCTCGCTCGGCGGGCTCTTCTTGCAGCGAAACTCATCCATGATTAAGCTAAACCAGAGCTATAACGCCGCGATTGCGCACTCAATTTGATTGTGTCACTCATTCATATATCTAAAGCTGGCGTAAAACTATTGTGAAGTATCTATTTCGACTAAATATTCGCACTCCTAGGAAGGCTAGCCATAGCTAGGGAGTGTCTTCAAACTCCGGACCGCGTCCTGACTTGTTTCCGACATGTGTGAGGGGTCGGTGGCTTCGCCACCCTTTCGGGCCCCTCGGCCCTCTACGGCCAGTACCTTCCCTCCGGGGACGACCGTTCACACAGGCGGGATACCGCGCCATCTCCCCAGCCGGAGTTTGAAGACACGCCCTAGCTTCCTCTCCCTCATACTCAAGCCAGTGCATTCAGTCTCATGGGAACAAAAGACGAGTTCGCTCTCAGAAAGCAACACAAGAGGAAGTTCAATAGTTGGCCAATCCGGCTAACTTGTTAAATATTATCAAGGAATTCCTTTAAATATCACAACCGCTGGTCCATCGGAAGCAAGGTCAGAATGAACTACTTATATATTCGGCAAAAACTAAGAAGTAATCATTAACGCTTTCTGGTCAGAATGACCAAATTACATCTTCGACAAAAGCTAAGATGTAATCATTGATGCATTTTGGTCTCATTAGCCCAGTATCAATCAGCCTAGCATTCAAGCTCATACAGCAAAGAGCACTTGATTTGATTCTGTTAGAATCAACAAGGGGCCGCGCAGCGGGGCATGGCCACACGGAGAAGCAGGCACTTGGGTTCTACCCGAGGGATTTCTGCTCTAATAGTCATGAAAATCTCGACCTTCATGACTAGCAGGCCATCGGAGAAGTGTGATGGGTGATCCGCGAAGTATCTTTTCCGTGCAACGCTCCGGATGAAGAGGGCGCATACCGGGCGTATGCTACCGATGAAAGGCGAAGCCGGTCCGGACGTTCCACGGAAAAAGGACCCGCGAAGCGACTAACGCACTTTTCCGATGGCCTGCTAGGCCTCAATTGGGATACGATCCACTATCTCAATATCAGCGGAAGCCCATCTCATGGATTCTATTCATAGCTGAACTTTCCAATATTTAATCAGCATACTCGTGACCAGGTAACCCATAGTCGTAATACCCGTGAAAATAACAGCGTAAAGCACAATCAATACTCCCTGCTTAAACACCGAGGGCGTTTCTCCTGCTGGTCCTGGATGACCATAAATTGGCGAGACAATCGCTGCCGGCTGAGGAGTATATGTAGAATTCAACTGAGATGAATCAGTTCTCACCATCAATTCCTCCGGTGGGAGTTCACCGAGCTGACTTGGAGATCTAGTACCCAACGGACCGGAGGACATCACTCCTGCTGGTCCCACCGAAGAGCTACGGGCTTCGTGAGAATTACTGCGATCAGCGGCCCGAGCAAATACGCCACCATCGAAGGAGCCTTCCAACCTGGCCATATCCCTTCCATCTGATTGCTCCAAGCAATCTAAGCTAGATGGTGATTGGCTGAGATGAGGTGATGTATGACCCGAATCATTGGTCTCAAAAGACAATGAGCGACGGTGCTCCGGCGGATAGTCACCACTCCTGGATGTGTATCGCTCCCGTGCTGCACCCAGTTCATCAGAAGGAGTAGGTTTTGATGAGGCATAGGGCTCTCGTAACCTCCGAACGCGCATGGTTGGAGTACTCATGGCCCGTGCTCTATCTGGCTCGCTCTGCACAAGAGATGACGTTGATGACAACCGTCTGACCGAACTGCGCTTCCAGTGTTGGAGCAGCAATTTTTGCTCATTATAGATATCATCCGCAAACAAGTCACAGAGGAACCTTCGGAGACTAATATCAGCCTTTGGTATCGTTTGGGATTCACGCAACGCACACAAGGCATCAGCCATTTGAGTGGCAGTTTGATATCTCTTTTCGGGTGCTTTGTTCAAAGCCCTCATAAGAACATCATCGAGAGCCTTCGAGTCCTTACGAGCGCCCGAGGGAATAACCACCGGTTGCCGCTGAATAGCCTCTAAGGATAACACCACATTTGTCCTAGAGAACGGATTTTCCAAAGTCAGAAGCTCATATATAACAATACCTAAGCTAAAGATATCCGAGCGATGATCGATCGGATCTGCCGCTGACTGCTCGGGTGACATATACACAAATTTACCTTTAATCGTCCCCGTTGCGGTGTGTACGGGATTTACTTCCGACTTTGCTATACCGAAATCAATAATTTTTAGCTTACCTTCGTACGAAACCAAGACATTATGTGGATTGATATCACGATGGATAATACGCAGGTGTCTACCGGACTGATCTTTTGCCATATGGGCATACGCCAATCCATCGCACAGCTGGATGGCCAACTCAACAACGTGATCCAAAGACATTTGGATCCTTCGATTCCTAAGTCGCTCTATGATGTCACGAATGCTTTTTCCGTTTACATACTCCATCGCAATATAATGAGTACGGTTAAGCTGCCCTAATTCATAGATCTCGATAATATTTGGATGGTGGAGCCAAGACGCGAGCCGCGCCTCGGACTGAAACATATTAAGATACTCTTGTTTGCTCAGATGATGACCGAGAATGCGCTTAATCGCGAGCAAATCTCCTGACGACGGATCCCGGTTACGGGCGAGAAAAATCTCCCCCATCCCCCCTGTCGCCAACTGCCCAATCAGCACATACTTTCCAAAGTCGGCCCTTTCTGGAGGTACGATGCATTCCATATACGTGCAATCTCCATCCTACTTAACTTACGAGACTTACAAAATAGGATACTTTTCGTGCTCGGCTACATACAGTGTTCGTAGAGTCGCATCCCTCATACCAAGGCACCGAATAGGGTAGAAATCCCAGAGAATGGACACTACACCTACAGTGTCTATCATCCATACGTTACACCACACGCTGGTCCTGCTTTCGATCCGTCTCCCTGCATTTTCTCCGCCTTTTTGTATGTTAATTGAGACATCTTGCGGTAATTGCCCGCACTAACCGTGCCATTCACCATAGCCCATATCGCCTTTGCCTGGCCTCTTTGCCATTATGGGCTGCCTCGCTTGGCCCTTGCGGTTGGGTCGATGGTTCCCGATATTGCCCACTTGTTTCCTCGACGAGGATGGACGGATCATACCGCACTCAGTGTGGTCACTTTCTCGATCCCAGTCGGCACAATGGTCTTTTACCTGATTGAGCGTTGGGTTGCGCCTGGACTTCGTCCTTTCTGGCCCCAACCATGGAAAGCAGCTGTCCTTGACCTCTGTGCTATTGAGCACCGTCCCCGCATAGTTGGTATATTTTTAGGCGTTGGTGTTGGCGCTGCCATCCATGTCGCTCTGGACCACTGTACCCACGCCTACGGCGTATTGGTCCTGAATCTACCATGGTTCTTCGCAATAGAACTTCTTAGAACTCCTTGGGATTTCAGCGTTCATGTCTACCAACTCCTGCAACAGTTGACAGGTATGGTCGGCTGCTGGGTCCTCGCGGTTAAGCTCCATCGCTGGGGTCAAACCCATCAGGCACAACCGCTCCAACTGATGCACCTCCGGGGAGTTGCACTACTGAGCTTAGTGACTTTTAGCATCGCCCTGATATTCGGCTACTGCCAAAGCTGGTGGCTTCCATTCCCTGATCGTTTGCAGGTGTTTCTCGTACAGTTCGCTATGGCACTAATGGTGGCTGCAGCCACTGGGCTGCTTGCCCTCAGCTCCGTCGGGCATGGCTACATGTACCTTAGACACGGCGGAGTTTCATCTGCACATCAGAGCTCCAGTGATTAGCAAATGCACGCACACAGGTGCTGAGATAGCGGTCATAGTCTTCAAAAATCTGGCTACCCCACTTTTCGCGTATTTCCGTTTCGTGAAGATGAAGGCGACGTAGCCATTCACCGGTAGTTCGACCATAACATTCTCGCTGGGTCCGTAGTTCAAGCACTTCCCACGACGGATGAAGAGCCATAATCAGCTCCTCAATACGAGGGTTGAGACCTCCAGGGAAAATGATATCAGCAGTAAAACGTAAGTCTTCAAGATCCTTCCGACTACGTGGAACAACGTTGCGGAGGATCGCTTGGAAACCAAAACATTTGCCTGGCTTTACCCACTCAGCAACTTTGTTGAAGTAGGTGCGATAAATATCAACCGCCTTTCCTTCACGAGCCTGGGCTGGCGAAACAAGGTGATCAACCATCTCTATGGAAATCAACGCATCGTAGAACCCTTCCGGTACAAACTCCCTGTAGTCACAAACCCGGGCAGAGACACCAGGAAGGTTGCGATTCTTGATCTCGTCACCTTGCGCCGGCGAGAGCGTGATGCCTTCAACCTGCTTTACCCCCTTATCTAGAGCGAGAAACTGCAAGTTGGCTCCCCACCCACAGCCTATATCCAAGACTCGCTTGTCCGTATCCATCTCCGCATAGTCGTAGAGAATTTGGCATTTTTGAAGCTGCGCCTGCTCCAGGGTTTCGTCCCCTGTGAGGTAGCTCGCGCTGGTGTAATGCATATTCTCGTCGAGCCAGAGCCGGAAAAACTCGTTCGAGACGTCATAGGAAACCTGAATATCGCGCTGGTTGGACGTCATGCTGGACAAATATCCACGCCAGGCTCCCGGTTCACGCAAGCATTTTTTGCCTAAGACACCAAGGTCACCTGCTCTGATGTTTGAACAAACAGCGTTCCCTATCAGATTCAGCTGAGTTAGAGATTCGGAGGTTTTCATGGGCCTTCGCAACCGATGGCGTCCCGGAGACGCATTTTTGATTCGCCACAAGGATGCGCACATCGTTGTGGTTGAAAAAAGAGCAGGAATGCTTACTCACGCTGGCCCGGGTCAGCAAGAAGTCAATCTTTTAGATAGCTTACGTGATTTCCTACGCGAGCGTCACGGAAGGCGTCACCTTAAAGCTCTCCATCGTCTGGATAGAGTGGTTTCCGGTCTACTAGTGTTTTCGCGGACGGAATCCGTCTTTCAGCTCCTGCGCACCCAATTTGCTGAGCGTTCGGTGATCCGGAGCTATATCGCCGGCGTTCAGGGACAGCCCTTATCCAACGAAGGACGCATCGAGCACACCCTCGATATTGAGCCGATGACTGTCCGTGTAGTTCCTGCAACCCATCAAAAAGGACGCACTGCTGCTTTGCATTATCAGGTGAGGCAGACATTGCCCTTAGGGAAGGCAAGTATCCTCGATGTTCGTCTAGAAACTGGTTTGCGAAACCAAATTCGGGTTCAGCTGGCCGCGTTGGGTCACCCACTTCTGGGCGAAAAAAAATACGGCCATAGTGGTTCCTCTCAAGGTCACCAACGAATTTTTCTTCACGCGGCTGAGCTTGGTTTTGTCCATCCCGTCCGTCACCAGCCACTCCATTTTACAGCTGCTCTCCCCCCTGATCTTAACCGTTGGCTGACTGAGCTAAAGCGTAAAACTTGCCAGAAATGTCCTCCCCCTCGTTTCGCTCGTAAGAAAGCGAATTTCTGAGACGCAGCAGCCTTTTCGCAACCCGTACTATATCCCCTGAAGACCACCGAGTCCAAGACTTGCTCACTTGACCGGACTCAGCTAAGTCGATGGTCATATGACAATGGATAGCGTCGAGGCTGTTGTTTTCGACCTGGGAGGGGTTCTAATTGACTGGAGTCCTCAATATCTTTACGAAAAACTCATCCCTGACGCTGAGCGAAGAGCGTTCTTTTTAGCTGAAATTTGCTCTCCAGAATGGAACGAACGACTCGACCGCGGTGTCCCATTCGACAAGGCCATACGCAGCCTACAAAAGGATCACCCAGAATGGCATGACGAAATCGCAGCCTACGGTGCCCGTTGGCCGGAAATGATGGGCGATGCGATAGCAGGAACGGTCAAGATCCTGGAAGAATTGACCCTCAAAGACGCACCTCTATTCGCCCTCACAAACTGGTCGTCTGAGACGTTTGAGTATCCGCGGAAAAAGTTCAACTTTCTTGACTGGTTTAAAGGTATTGTTGTGTCTGGGGACGAAAGACTGGCCAAACCTGAGATCGAAATATTTACTCGACTGCTCCATCGATACCAGTTGGAGCCGACTACCACCTTGTTCATTGATGACCAGGAACGAAACGTACAAGCCGCACGACTAGCAGGTATGCAAGCGGTGACCTTCATTAGTCCCGACCACCTCCGGAGTTATCTCATTGAGCGCGGTCTTTTAACCCCATCTTAATCCCATGCGTTTTGAAGCACGCACCAACGAATTGCTCATCCCTCATCTCAAGCGCGACTTTCTTGCTATTTACAGCATCAGTTTAATGGTTCGCGTCGCGGGCGTCAGCTGGGGCGGCATCGATATGGATGAGTCTATTAACAAAGTAGTTCTTTTTCTTTCAGGCCAACCCAAACCTATAGACTTTCAGTACCCCCATCTCGCAAGTATTATCAGCGCTATTTCATGCGGGCTCATGTTTCTAATAGGCCGATTCTTTGGGTTCATCGACTCTATCAACGAGTTCAGAGAGATATACTATACGAATGACGAGGCCTTTCGAGTTGCGGCAAGATGTGCGCATAGTACTATTGCCTCACTGATTGGACCCATAAGCTACCTCGTTACTCGCTATTTCGGCTTTGCTAGGCGTATTGCGATCGTTATTGCGTTAACCACAACTTTGACGCCGGTTGGCGTATGGTTCTCTCACTTCGCGAAGCCCCAGAATGGCATGACCGTAGGTACCCTCGCTGCCACCATGTTTGGTGTGGCGTACATGACTAATGTTTTACAACGGAAGTTTGCCATTGGGATGGGGATTTCAGCGGGTATTGCCATCGCCTTCGCGCAAAGTGCGATATTTCTCTTGGTTCCACTATCTATAACTACCCTGGCTCACAGTTTATCTGATCCGCGGGGAAATACTAAGGGTGTTCTTAGGGACGGTCTCATAGCTTTGGGCACAACCGTTAGCGCTTGGGCAGTGCTCTCGATTTTGGATGTTATCTACCTCTTCGACTTCCTAGAGTATAAAGTATATCAATCACGGCTTAGCTTCGGTTGGAGGGGTAGCTTCAGCAGCCTGTACAGTGACGCTTTTCCAGTCGCAATATCACCTACCAGAGGATTTGGTCCCATTGCCTTCATACTCGTACCCGTAGCAGCCATATTTTCGAAAGTTGGCCCTATTAAATGGGTCAGTTGCGCACTTATTCTGAGTATATTCTTAATCGCATGGACTGTAGGTGACCGTGTAATGCCCCATCTCTTTCTCCAGTTTGTTATTACACTGGTCGCACTTAGCAGTCTGAGTTTCGCAAGCCTCACCGAACAAGTTCAGCCCCGGCTTCGTCTATTTGGATGGTTTGGTATGAGTGCATTGTTCCTAGCTAATTGCTGGGGAAGCGGCCTTGTCCTACAACAAGCTTGGTCAACTCCCGCATCCACTTTAGTGGGAAGAGAACTCCGGAAACTGGTCACCCCCAAAGGGCCACTGGTCATGACCGCGGACATCCGTGATTCGGGCTTAAGACCTAGCACCGCGGCTAAAGACCTAACATATGCTCGCCACAAACGTCTCGCCGAGAAATATAATATAACTATTCCACCTTACTCTCCTCAACGGTCGAACTATGTTCATACGCAGGGTGGATATCCCATCATCAGCATCCCTTGGGTTGTTGAAGGCCTAGAAACGGCTAATCCGGAGGACATAAAAATAGTTAAACCCTATTCTTGGCCCGTTCAACCGGAAGAGTGGGATTTAGATTACTGGTTAAACAAGCGAGTAATGATTTACGTTACCCGAGATCTTGAGTACTATACCTCTGACAATACCACTGTCTTTTATCGCAGCTTTCATCAAGAACTTGTGAAACGTTGTAAGCTCATCAGCTACATTAATGTCGGTCGACCGCTATTTGCCCAAACAAAATACCACATCTTCGACTGCCGAGAAGCACCGTAAGGACTCTAAATATTATTTTGGTAAAGACCGAAGAGGTTTCATTGAGAATGATATATAATCTTCCATCCCACTAATCAGTAGTTCGAGTCATAGTTATTCTTGGTGGTCGCGCCTGCATATATCCTCTGACCATCACTAACAAAAGACAACGACCGGGCGAGTAACAGAACCATTGTCGGCTGTAGACCTTATTGTCCTTACTAGGGCGTGTCTTTACACTCTGGACCGCGTTCAGACTTGTATCCTACATTTGTGAGGGTTCGGTGGCTTCGCCTCCCTGTCGGGCCCCTCACAAACGCAGGATACGGCGTCATCTCCTCAGCCAGTATTTAAAGACACGCCTTAGCAGCCTGTTGATTTAGCCCTGTGTGTAGCTATCGAGCCAGGCTTTTCGTGAAACGTTCTGACGACGAGGCGAGCGTACCTGGCGGTACGCGACCGAGGAGAGACTTCTTGTGGTCAGGATGTTTCACGGAAAGACCG
>JAHQVK010000122.1 GCA_019634385.1 Myxococcales bacterium
CCCGTGTTCTCGAGAAAAGATTCAGCGAGCGGCTCGCCAAGTAACTAAAGGGCCGGTTGGGGTTGGGCTTGCATTTATCCATCATGTCTGGGAGATCCTCAAGATGAATGGTGAGGCTCCATCCTTGGACGAGTTTAAACATCAGTTGCTGGAGCTCAGCCGACAGAATCAGGTACATTTGGAGCGTATTGAAGCCCCCTATGCGTTTGATCCCAAAGATATCCAAGAATCCCAGATATCTGATGGCCAAACCGCTTTTGCGTTTATGCGAATAGAGCGAGCAGCATGACTACAGATTCCCTTTTTTGTTCCGCGAATGTAGCACCGGATATGTTCTCGTCGGTGGAAGCAAGCGCGCAGGTTTTTCGTCCGCTTCCCTTTTCATCCTCAGAAAGTCCCCATCAGAAGGCCATTGAGACCATTAAGCATCTTCTGTATCAGCTCAGGGATGAGGAAGCTCATCACAATGCGGGCAAAATTTTACTGATTACTGCGAATTCTGGGGCTGGCAAAACACACTTGCTTCGAAGAGTGCGTAGCTTTGTTCATCAGTCCGAAGAAGGTTTTTTTTCTTATATGCAGCTAAATACTGCATCTCAGCGTGGTTACGATCACTATATACTTCAGAAGGTTGTTGAATCTTTTGATATGCCCATATATCCACCTCAAACGACGGATACGGTGCTTCAGAGTCTGTCCGATCATCTGGCTCAACGGGTTTCGGAAGAGGCCATTCAAAAACTGCGAGAAGCGGAGTATACACCCTATTTTGGTACAGATTACCAACCACTAATGGACGAATTGGTGGATCAACTGGATAACAGTCTTCAAATCCCCGGTATAGATGTTGGTATCCTTAGAGCTCTTCTCTACCTACAATGTCCAATTCATAGTGTACAAACCAAGGTCAGAAAGTATCTCCGCCGAGAAACTTTATCCTCCTACGAGCTCCAAGTCCTCGGCAACATCGCAGCAAAATCAGAAGATGATGCCTTGGAGGTTATCCGCCAACTAGCCTTGCTCACGCACAAGATTATGAATCGGGTGTTTGTCGTGGCTTTAGATCAGTTGGAGGACGTGGTACACGAGGAAGATGCATTTGCTAAAATGAGGCGGCTCCTCAATCGCGTGCGACAGATGAGTGAAATGCCGGGAGTTTTGATACTCCTGGCTTTTCAGGTCGTCAGTTATCATAACATTCTTGATAAAATTGATCAATCTGTCACAGACCGCATAGAGTATGATCCGAACAAGATCGAGCTCCAATCTAAGCTATCCGAGAAGGAGGCAGCAAATATTCTCCGGCAACGGCTGAACGAAATGTACGAGACTCAGGGTGAAGAACAAAATCAAGAAGATCTCGACTTGCAAACCATTGAGTCCCGTATCGATCCCATCCCATTGATGGCTTTTCAGAGTTTTGTTCGAACTTCGTCCCGAGAATTGCTCCATTCTGCTTCAAAGTACCGTGCCGAGTGTATTGAACATAAGAGGCTTCTACCTTCGTGGTCACCGAAGACATCCTCCGATAGGAGCAGCGAACAAGTCTCCCCTGCATCTCGGCTCACAGCAACGCAGATCACAGAGCTATGGGAAGATCACTCCTCTCAGAGCACACACCAAGTTCCAGAAAAGCGGGACGCCCTCGTCGAATTGCTATCTCATACGATTAGCCACTGCGGACCAGAGCTGGGTGAAGCATCACTATTTTCCATTGAATCTAGCGGTGGCCCCAACTCGTTTAGAGTACTTATTCAGAGGAAGGAGCAAAAAGACTTGGTGGTTTGTCTGTGTGAGGCTGAAACCCGTGGTGGAGGCCTACTCAACGAACTTCGCCGGGCTCAGAAAGCGGCGGACAATGCTCAACTCGTACTGGTTCGGTCAACCCCTTTCCCGAAGTTCAATCAAAGAGCGCCGAACCAAACCACCCTCCTTTACGCAGATATTCTCCATAAAGGAGGGCGAGTGGCCGTGGTTCAGGATTCCGATTGGCGTAAAATGGTGGCCTTGCAAAGCTTCCGAAAGGTATATGGTGCAAAGCCGGAGTATAAAACCTTTGTTCGTACTCAGCGCCCAATAACCTACCTAACGAGTATTCGGACAATCCTCGAATTGGACGAGTTGGCGCTAACCCGACCGGAAGACGTTGAGGATGAAGGGCGTCCACCCGTGGCGCATTCCCCCGTTGGTCCGGTTGATGACTTGCTCCATCTGGGACAAACCCATGGGCGACGAAGCCAACCGGTCCACTTGGCGCTCCAAGATCTCAAACGGCATACGGCCATTGTTGGATCCAGCGGCTCCGGCAAGACAAACTTAGCACAGGTTATCCTAGAACAGGTCCTAGGAAATGGGATTCCCGTGCTGGTGCTCGATCGGAAGGGAGACTTGTCCGGCTATCGTAAACCAGGCGTATGGCGTGCGGAAGAAGAACAATCGCCGCTAGTATCTCAGCTTCAACAGCGGTTGGATGTGGTGGTGTACACACCGGGTCAACCGGACGGCCAAACCCTCAATTTACCTCTTCTCCCCGCAGATGTATCTAAAATGACGCCTACCGAACAACATCAAGTGGCTCGAGTCGCTACCGAGGCGTTAGGAAACATGATGAACTATCGAGGGAGCACTCAGGCTCAGGGCAAAAAGGCGTTGTTGGTCCAAGCGCTCAAACACCTAGCGGACAGCCCCGATCCACTCTCCGTTTTTGACCTGGTGGACTTTTTGAAGGAGCCTGACCCTGCCTTCTCAGCGGTCATCGGAAACTTGACGAAGTTTATTGATCTGCTAGCTTTAGATCTTGAGATTCAGCTTACGCAAAAAGCTCATATTATTGGTAGCGATCATGCTGTGATCGATGTGGGAGAGCTCTTGGGAAAAGGCCGACCGGACCGTCACCGATTGACTATCATTTGTACAAGCTTCTTAGAAGAAGTAGATGAGTTGTTATGGGTTTCGCAACTACTTAATGAGATGCATCGATGGGCAGCTAAAAATCCATCGGATGAGTTACAAGCCCTATTATTTATCGACGAGGCGGATCGCTATGTACCCGCCATTCGCGAACCTCCCACAAAACGGCCCTTGGAAGACCTACTACGCAGAGCACGATCTGCTGGGTTGGGAGTCATGCTCGCCACCCAAAATCCGGGCGATTTTGATTACCGAGCCCGGGATAATATCCTCACCTGGTTTGTGGGTAAACTTAGTCAGCAGCGTAGCATAGATAAGTTGAAGGATGTTTTTGGTGATCGAGGGGCCAACCCTTCTACACTCGGGACCCAAGAAGTGGGTAATTTTCATATGCTAGGTGCGGGTGCGGTGCACTACCGTTTGTCCACTAATCAATGCCGGGTGAAGCTACCATCGCAGCTGGCCGAGGCAGAGATTCTTCAGCTGGCGGCGGAGGGGCTTCGGACAGCGAAGGAGTTAGGGTAACAATGGTTGACGTAATAGTCTTCAGCGATAGGAGGAGCAGCACCTGGTGAGCACCAAGCTGGATATCTTTTGTTCTCGACAAATACCGAGATTGTTTGCCAGCAGTGCGATCTTCAATGAGCCCATTGCAATTAAACACCTCGACACGCCTCTCCTTCATCGGGAGGCCCGTCGCACTCTGAAGGAAGAAGTCAATTCTCTCCCCGACACCACAAGTGTTATTCGTCTGTATGGGCCCCCGGGATCGGGTAAAACCCATCTACTTCGTTGGCTCTTCTCTCTTTTGAATAGTAAGCAGAATGAGCGGGTAGACTTTGGTTATTATCTCGAGCTACCCAAAAAGCTTGAGCTGGGAACTGGTGCTCAGCAGGTGATGGTATTTGATTCCCTTGAGCGAAGTCATCCAGAACCGAATCATCTCGCGGCCTTGGGAATGGAATTTCTACGCTCTTCACCGAGAGGCCGTTTACTGATTCTCTCACTGCCGGAAGACGACTTTCCGTTCTTCTCTGCATCATTACCCAGAGCTTTTTTGAAAACTGTGGGTGCTAAGCCCTCGGTGAAACTGGACGAAACTTGTTCGGAAGCGCAAGTACATGCTGTGATTGCTCAGCGGTTGGAACATCTATGGACCCAGGCGCACTTAGCATTGTCACCAGCGCCATCTATCGAAGACGCCGTCTCCCCATTTGTATGGTCAGAGTTACAAGCTTTTGCTGATCGACCGATTCGTACCCTACTTCAAGCCTGTGACAAGGCGCGGAAAGAAGCCCGTCAGCGGGGTCATCCGCCACTTATCAAAATCCCTGGGACGCTCCACCGTGCACAGCCTACTAAGGAAAGGCAATCACCAACGAGTTCTGGAGACTTGGGGCCGCAGACCGAAGCTACCGAAGCAGATACTCGCATTCCGGCAAAGGCATCTTCTATTATCCCCCTCAAGAAAGTGTGGGTAGAAAATTTTCGTGCTATACGAGATGGAGCCGTCGACCTTCACCCTCAAGCGACGGTGCTCTTTGGGCAAAACAGCTCTGGAAAGACAACAATACTAGCTGCTCTCGCTTCGGTCCTCGAGGAGATTTTCCTCTACCTTTCTGATACTTCCACCCGCGTTCGACGTATACGTAGAGACGATGTTCGGCGACCTCTACGCTCACGTGAAGCCGTCTCTGAACAAAGAGGTATTGTCCGACCCTACTGCTGGCTAGGTGTTGAGTCGGTCAAAGGCATTCGATGGGATCATAGCCTCGTTATGTACAAAGACACCGCTCAACCTAAGCAGTGGGGTTTGGTACCGTTACATCAGACGCTGCAGCAAGCACGAGATTTAGCGATGGTCGCCCGAATGTCGGATCCCAGTGAGCCCTTGCCGCTTGTATTGTTCTATGGAGCGGAGCGAGCGGTACCGTCTGTGCCACTACGTGATGGTCAATTTACGAATGAACCCACTCGGATGGAGGCTTTTGACGAGGCACTTAGCGCATCTGCCTCGTTTAAAGATACTTTCGGGTGGATACGCAGTAAAGAAGATGAGGAGCGGCGAGTTCGCGAAGCTCGGGACTCTTCCTACCGCTTGCCTCAGCTCGCAGCGGTCCGAAAAGCTGTGGAAACGGCTCTGCCCACCTGTCGTAATATTCGGGTCGAGACTTCCCCTTTGCGAATGGTGGTTGATTTTATCCATCCGCCAGATGAGCTAGGAATTACGGACTCGGAGGAACTCAATCTTTTGGAGCTCTCTGACGGGTTTCGCACTCATCTGTCTATGGTGACAGATATTGCCCGTAGGATGACCCAACTCAATCCTACGAATGACTTGAATGATCCAGTTCGTGGAACACAGTCCCGAGCAGTCATTCTTATTGATGAGATCGACCTTCATCTGCATCCCGTGTGGCAAATGCGAGTACTTCCAGATTTGATGAGTACCTTTCCCAATGCTCAGTTTGTTGTAACAACCCATTCCGAACAGGTGCTAGGTTCCGTGGAACGGGAGCACATTCGTCATCTCGGTGTTCAAGAAGGAGAAGTAACCGTGGACACTGTCGATTTTTCGGCCGGTGCAACGAGCGAGCGCATTCTGATTGAGCTAATGGGAACGGACGAGTCACCACCAACAGCAACGAAACAAAAGTTAGAAAGATACCTTGCACAGGTTGCTC
>JAHQVK010000123.1 GCA_019634385.1 Myxococcales bacterium
CGCTGAGCTGATCGATGGCGGCCTATATCTGCAGCCTCGGTCCGAAGTTCTCCACCAGACAGCAGCTTCAGTTTTGACAATGCTGCTCGGGGCCCCCCCCTACCAGCTTAGACGAGGTGGTCCCGGTGGCTGGTGGATTCTACCGGAGGTGGAACTGCATTTCCGCGGTCACATCCTCGTTCAAGATCTCGCAGGTTGGTACCGAGAAGATCTGACGGCCGACGATACGAGAGCGATGTTTATCACAGAAACGCCAAGGTGGGTTTGCGAGGTACTGTCGCTGCGGACCAAGGGGCTCGACCGCGGCCGAAAGATGGACCTTTATCGCAACTGGGGCGTTAGGCACGTTTGGTTAGTTGACCCGAAGAGGACGAGCGTAGAGGTGTTCGACTTTGCCGATGGGTAAACCGACCCGATTCAGACCATGTCTCGGCGTGATGAGGAGATCGCCTCATCGACAACTGCACCCCCCTTTGAACCGGTTGAGATACGTTTGAGCGAGCTGTTCCCAGTCGATTTCGCGACGGATGTTGAGGGTACCGCCGATCCATCTCCACGATGACGGTGTGTAGTCTTCAGCTGGCTTCGTCATCTAAGCGCCTCACCCAACCGGTGCTGTGACGTGGTACTCGTGATAGAGGTGAGCTTTGCGACTGTTCGCGAAGATCGTGAGAAGGCGGCGGTTCATGCTCGAGCCGGCATTTGAGGGTATTGGTTTGTGGACCACGACGAGGGAAAGGTCGAGGTCCATCGCGACCCGAGCGCCAATGGCGGCCGGTTATCGAAGCAAGCAGACCGATGCCCTGGAGAGATCTTTCCTTGGTTGGAACGGGCCGACGGTATCGACGCGGCCGAGCTCGTTCCCTTCGACAGCGACGGCGCTCGCGCGATTGAGTCTTGCGGTTCGCTAGGTACCCAAAGATTTACCAGAATCGACGTCAAGCTCTGACCGGTCGAGTGCCGTGGCTGCGATCATGGTTGACCAGGTCAGCTGACCAGACTAAAGTGGGGATGTGAGCAAAGTCGTCAATGTGCAGGACGCAAAAACGCGGCTCTCGCAGCTTCTTAGGCTCGTTGAGGCCGGGGAGGAGATATCGATTGCGCGTTCGGGGCGCGTGATCGCTCGTCTTGTCCGCGCCGATGAGGCGGCGCCACGCGAATGGGGCGCCTTCCGGGGGCAGGTTCGTTGGGATGATGATGCGTTTGCGCCTCTAAGCGACGAAGAAATGGCGCTCTGGGAAGGTTCGGCTCCAGCGAAATGACGCCGGTTCTTCTCGATACTCACGTGTTCGTTTGGGCTCTGGCCGAGCCCGCGCGCGTACCGGAGTCGGCCTGGACTCTGCTTCGAGATCCCAGACAGCCTCTTCGCCTAAGCCTTGCGAGCGCTTGGGAGCTTGCCATCAAAGCGAGCGCGGGTCGGATTCACCTTCCGATGCGCGCAGCGGACTTCATCGCGGAAGGCTGTCAGCGAACCGGGGTCGACGTGCTAGGAGTCGAGCTAAGCCACATCGCCGAGCTCGAGCGACTTCCTTGGCATCACCGCGATCCATTCGATAGACTCATCATCGCGCAGGCTCGCGTGGAATCGTTTCGCCTGCTATCGTTCGATGGCGAGTTATCTTGCTACGAATTCAAGAGGGCTCAGGAAACGGATTACTGAGGCCGTCTTCTTATCTCCGCTGATTGAGGTCTCAGGAAACCCGGAGCGATTCACTCGCTTGCATCCCGCTCATGGAGCAGGCGCGTCTCAGGTTCGAGCCATGGGTAGAACGCCACTTCGACCACTTCAGCCCTCCTCGAAGTAGTCTGAGTCCGGATGGCAGAGCTTGATGGTGCGCTCGACCGAGACGCCGACCTCGAACTCGACCATGAGCCGGGTGAGCTGCTCGCCGTCGACGAGGACCAGGCTGTCGGATGCGTTGCTTGCGAACTCGACCGCCTCCTTCGTGAATCGCGAGGTCGTGATGAACACTCCCTTGGTCGCGCGGCGGCTGGCGAGGGCGCCGAAGAAGCCCTGGATTTCTGGACGACCGACCGGCCCCTGCCAGCGCTTCGCCTGGATATAGACCTTCTCCAGGCCGAGCCGGTCGAGGGTGATGATGCCATCAATACCGCCGTCACCGCTCTTGCCGGTGTGCTCGATAGTGGACGACGTGCCGTAGCCCATCGCCTGCAGCACATCGAGGACGAGCCGCTCGAAGAAATCAGGGCTACCTCGACCGATGGTGTCCAGAAGCTCGGCCGCGAGTGATGCGTTCAGCTCGGCCACGGCCTGGTCGATGCGTTCTGAGGGCGCTAGCTTCGGTGCGGGTTCCCAGGGGCCGATCGGCTTCGGTGTGGGTGACCCGTTCGGTTTCGCGGTCGAATCGTCGGCGACCACGGCGAGGTCGCGGACCTCGTCCTCGGTCATGGGGCGGCTGTCGAGCTCGCGAGCTCGGTCCAGACCGACCGGAGTCAGCCTCCAGAAACCCCGCCGGACGCTTGTGCTCAGACCCGCCCGCTTGAGGCGGTCATGCGCCCAGCCGACGCGGTTGTCGAACACGGCTTGGCGGCCGCTCGCGAGGCGCTCTTTGAGGTCTTCGGGCCTGACCGCAATCGCCTCGGCCACCCGGGCTCGGGCTTCGCGGCTCATGAGCCCGTCTGGACTCCCGCCAAGTGCTCGGAGGAGGGGCTCGATGAGTTGGTCGTAGGTTGGAATCGCCAACGGCTCGAACAGTAGTCGTCCAGACGCTCGTGTCCACACTTGTCGTCCAGAACCCTGAGATCCTACCAGCGGAATCGGGGATTTCCGACGGACGGCGATGCCGCTAGGTCCAGACTCTGGATGCCCGACTTCTCTGCCCACCCGTCGAAGCGCCGCGTTCTAGAGGCGTTGTCCAGAGTCGACCTCGCCGCGATCGTCGATGCCTACAGCCTCGAGGCCGACAAGCGTTCGAAGACCGCGATTCTGGACGCTCTGGACACCCTCCGCTCCAGATCGCGGTCAGCGGGCTCTCGACTTCGACTCGGTCGCGCGCGAGCCCACGAATCCAGACCTCCTCGAGCGTGACGGTTCGAAGCGGTTGGCAACGTTCGTCCTTGAGTCCGTCCGAGGATTGCGCGAAGGAAGCGGGCGATGTGCTCGCTCATCGCCTCCCTCTTCGCGGCGCGACCCTCTTCAACTTTCACGTCCGGGCTCAGATGCTGGACGTGGGGGTAGAGCTGTCCATGCCGTGTATGGACGCGGTGCCGCGCTGGGAGGCCCTGTGGAGGAAGTACGGGAAGAAGTGGCTCCGGCTCGTTGTGGCTCCGGCTCGTTGTGGCTGCGGTGAGGGACGACGAGGAGCTCTGCACGGACCTGCCGTGGACCCCGGACCGGGTGGTCTGCGATACCGAGGGCGCCCTCTCCGAGCGTTTCGGAGCGAAGGAACTGCCCTCCGCTTTTCTGTGGAACTGGCAGGGCCACCTGCTCGCGAGCAGCTGCGCCTCGGCCTGCTTTTGGCGGAGAGCCATTGCCGCACCTGCAACGTATACCCATGGGGGAAGGCAAAGCCTACGGCTCGTCGAGCTAGATTCGACCAAGACTGGAGTGCAGGCACGAAGAAGGTGAAGTCGCATCCAGTGGGAGCAAATGGTCTATACGATATGGCGGGCAACGTCTGGGAGTTGGTGGAAGATTGCTACGATAGTGACATTTACAACAGTCGTAGTGGCACAGTGACAAGCAACCCCCATCTCCAGCCCAAAGGCTACTCAACTTCCCGAGGTATCAAACCACTCGTTCCGGCGCTCGTATGAAAATCTACTTCTGCAATCAGGGGTAGATGGCCTGCTGGTACGACGATCCTTAGCCGGATGGCGAACGGACACGGCCCAAGCCATTTACGCAGGAATTGATCCATCCGAGCGAATCGAAGCGGCAAAACGGCTTGATCGGCTACTCATTGGAAAACGGTTACCCGAAACGGTTACCCGAGAGAAAGCCGCCGACATAACCGTTGATGACTAAATCGTATATGTCTAGAATTAGAGGTAAAATGGTTAAGCGGGAAACGGGACTCGAACCCGCGACGTCAACCTTGGGAAGGTTGCACTCTACCAACTGAGTTATTCCCGCGAAGAGCCGTAACTTCCTGTAAACTGTGAGCTCTTGTCAAGAGCCTACAAGCGGTGACTCCGATTCTTGTGGGAGTTTGGTGGGTTGTACGGTTATACCTGGGGCAACGAGGCTACTGAAATGATAAGTCAAAGTCGATTCGGTTGAGGGCGGTGGCTTCCTCGGTGAGATCTGCCTGGGTGAGTGGGTGCTCATCTAGCCAGCCCTCTGGGAAGGAGAGGCTGAGATGACCTTCTTTAGCTTCTGTCACCTGGGGTTGGGGGCTTCCATTGTCTCCGCGAGCACGGTTTAGGAGGATAGCTAGACGGAGGAGCACGGTCAGCTCTTGGGCAAATAAACGAAGGTCAATAGGGAGGCGCTCGTAGGGCTTGAGGCGAAACCTTCGTCTTTGGTTCTCCAGAAGGGTGGCGAGCATGTTCTTTTGCTCTCTCGAGAAACCGGGCATTTCGGAGTGACGTACCAAGTATCCGGCATGCTTGTGGTGGCCCGAATAGGAAATTGATAAGCCAATTTCGTGAAGTAAAGATGCCCAGCGTAGAAATTTCTCACTACGCTGTTGATGCATATCCCATAGGCTTAGAACTTGGTTTAAGAGTTCTAAGGCCGTCTTTTCTACCTTGCCAGCATGTTCCAAATCTACCTTATATCGTTTGGCAAAGACGTTGACCGTTTCGTCATGGACGCCACCTTTGCTTGCTCTACCAAGAAGTTCGTAGGCGACACCCTCTCGTAGGGCCCCCTCAGATACATCCATGACCGAAATATCTAAGATAGTAAATGCGGCGCGTACAATGGCTACGCCACCAGCGAAGACTGGGGCGCGATCGGAATCAAGTCCCTGAAGCTGTATCTTATCTGCTCGCTTGGTTTGGATAAGTTCAGTTTTTAGTTTGTTGAGACCCTCTAAGGTTATGCCTTCGTGGCTCCAATTATGTGCTCTGAGGACAGAGTCTACCGCCTTGAGTGTTCCGGATGAACCAGTGGCTCGCGTCCATCCTAGTCTTTTGTATCGACCGCTGATGGATAATATTTCTCGTTGAGCGGCTAACTCTGCTGCGCGGAAACTTTTCTCGGTGATACGGCCCTTGGGAAAGTAGTTTTTTGTAAAACTAACACACCCCATATATAAACTATCTCGAAGCTTTGGTGCTAAGCCTTCACCAATAATAAACTCGGTTGATCCTCCACCAATATCCATAACCATGCGAGGGCCCTCATAGTAGCTTGATTGAGATACACCTAAATATATGAGGCGAGCTTCCTCAGGGCCACTAATAATATCGATCTCGTGTCCCAGGGCCTCTTGGGCGCGCTCTAAAAAGTCTTCGCCATTTTTGATCTGGCGCATGGTATTCGTGCCTACCGCTCGAACTGCTGCGTCGGGAAGGTCTTTGAGACGCTGCGCAAAACGCTCAAGCGCTTCGATGGCTCGCTCTTGAGCTGGTTCTTCGAGTTCGCGGTCTTTCGTTAGACCAGCGGCCAATCGAACCGGTGATTTGATCTTGTCGAGCACATGCACCCTACCGTCTGCCTCCTCTCGTACCAAAACCATGTGAAAGCTGTTGGAACCGAGATCGATTCCGGCGACCACGAGTGTATCGTGCCCTTCTTGGGAAGGTTGGTTTGCGTAGAATCCGAACGACCGAGCTTTCGGATTCGGAAGGGCCAACGAATGTTGCAAGCGAGTCCGAAAGGATCGGAGCCGCGCCCCGCGAATGCGGGGTTGCCATATACCGCCTAGGAGTTGAGCCCATCCCCGCGTACTCTGAGACATCCGGTGCGGCTTATAGGCGGTTCGTCCCTAGCAAGCCAGCAAAGGTTACAATTTTGGGAAGGTGGTCACACGTGAGGATAACGATATTCATCATGAAGGAGAAATGAATACTTTCAGCGAGGTGGTGACTAATTGTTGGGAGATACTACACCTCCTCCAAAATGGACTCGAGAAGTTGTTGGGCGGGGGTGAAACGAGGGTCAAGTTCGAGGGCCGCTCGAGCTTCAGCGAGTGCTCGTTGTGACATCTTTTGGGCATGTAAGCAGGAAGCGAGATAGTAACGAACTTGCGCTTCCCGGGGAAAAACAACCTTTGCTTGTTCGAGCAGTGCCCGGGCGGCGACATAGTCTTGTTCTCGGATTCGCAAGAGACCGAGATTGACCAGAGCGGCACCGTTTTCGGGTTCGAGTTGAAGTGCCATATGTAGATCTGCCTCAGCTTCCTGGTGAAGGTTGAGTTCCAATGCGGCTGCACCCCGACTGGCGAGGATAAACGCCTGGCCAGGGGCGAGGGTGTCCATACGGTTAAGCACTGCGCGCTGAGCTTTGAATCGCTGAAGCAATCCAAGGCCCACGCGGGCTTCTTCAAGTTCGTTGAGGTCCTCAGTTTCCGTACTAAGTACCTCTTTCTCCAGTTCTTCGAGTCGCTCCTGATTTTCTACCTGATCATAAAGCCGCATCAGCGCGATTCGAGGTGACATCCGGCCGGGGCGAAGCTCGAGCCATCGCTCCGCGATTTCGATCGCCTCGCCGAGTTGACCGCGTTGCTCCAAGCGTTGGATGGTGTGCTCTGTCCAATAGTCTGAAATCACCGTGATACCCGAAGGCGAAGGCTCTGTTACCTCGGTCTCTCCTTCCGTTGCATCCAGGGGATCTCCCTCTTTCCAGGAAGCATAACCGGGCATGTCAGACCAATGATTTGGGGAACGTAATGGATCGGCCACGTCACCAGGCATTTCCCACGCGTCGGACAGGGCACCAACCAGTCGACGGAGTGCCTGGCAGGCCCCTTCCGCAGATCCCCAGTGCGCTGTGCGTTCTTCGATCCATTGATCGTGAGCTTCAGTTTCGGTGAAAGCCTTTCCATCTTCAAAAGCAGCAGCTGGTAAAAGAGACTGCCCACCTACATGCGCGAGTAAGCCCCGGGACCACAGGTCGATACGGAGAAACCGCTCGACTTCTACCCTTTCAGGCTCGGGCAGACCACGCGACCACGCCTCTCTGGTCACGATGGTTGCGAGGGCATCGCCGCTCACCTCGTGCAGAATTCGAGCAACAACCGCGAGTCCCAATCCACCCATTGGATCAAGTTCGGTCGACCACAGGGCATACCATGCAGCATCCCGGGTTTCGCCAAGAGCGAGAGCGCGACGCGCCCGGCGAGCAGCTTTGAGTGCACGAGCCGCTTTCATAAGTTTGACGATGCGCCTGGAGCGAGGCGGCGTCTACAACTAAGACTGACGAGGATCAAAGGTGCTTATTGTTCTGAGATGCTCAAAAGCTTCCCGCTCTTCTTCGGTAAGTATGGTGGGTACCGCAATTTGAATCTGGACATACAAATCTCCGGGCTCTCCATCCCGCCCTGGTTTTTGTGGAATACCTTGTCCCCGTAGTCGTAGTTTTTGCCCAGATGAGGTCCCAGCGGGGATTTTGATGCGTAATGAGCCCTTGGGTAAGGGTATATCGACCTCTGCACCCAGGGCTGCCTCCCATGGGTTTATATGGACACTTGTGCGCACATCTCGACCTTCGACATCAACGCCCTCGGGGGTTTCTAATCGAAGAATGACGGTGACTTCAGGGTCTTTCAGCTTTAGCCTGTCTCCGTTTTTTGCACCTTTAGGTACTTTTAAACGAAAGTTATGCGCCTGTTTAAGCCCTCTAGCATTGGGCAGCTCCACGGCCATATCAATCGTGGTACCGGTGTATGCATGTTCTAAGGGGAGGGTGAGATGCACCTCGGGCACCTTTTTGCTGCGAGGCTTGGGTGGCGGGTTGCTGTTCGTTCGACGTCGGGTGCGTTGGCGTAGAAAATCGTCAAAGGGGTTTCGGAGGTCGTCGCGGCCTACGCGGATGTCATCAAAGCCAAAGTCGGTAAAGGGAGTACTGCCAGTATCAGCGCGTCGACGCTTCTTGTTGTTTTTTGAGGAGCGTGAGCCCCCGGTCTTGCCAAACGCATCATACCGAGCGCGTTTTGCCTCGTCGCGAAGTAGTTCATAGGCATCGACAAGCTCGCGAAATCGCTCCTCGGCATCAGCGGCATGGTTGACGTCGGGATGAAGCTCCCGCGCCTTACGCTTATAAGCCGCCTGAATCTCAGCCTGAGTGGCTGTCGAGTTGACGCCTAGGGTGGTGTAAGGGTCCTTATGCATCGTAAGCGCGTGATGGACAGTGCTTGGTGGCACCGTGTTCGACTAACTACTGCAAATGTCGGTCAAAAAAAACTCTGGTGTGAATGAATGCGTATGCTCTTTGCGGTTAATGGTGTGTGTGACCCTTACTTGTGTTGGGTTTGGCGGAAGTGCTCATCGTCAGGCTATTTACCGAGGATCTTGCACTCTCTGGGATAAATTCTAGGGAAACCTCAGGCGACTTTGACAGTTTTTCTCGCAGATATTGAAGATGTGTCCATGCTGCGGAAGGCGAGCCTGGACAATGAAAAGCTGAGGGACGAAGCACGTTTCATCCTCAAAAATCTTCAGCGTAATGACCTCTTTGGGGATCGGGTCCAAATGTCGGAAGCGGAACGAATCCTTCAATCAGCCCTGAGTCTCAGCTTTCAGGAGTTCATCAGCTTTCTTACGAAATATGGGTACGTCCGACTCGATTCTGACGGGCAGGTGCTCACAGTGACCCGTGGGGGACGGATGGTAGTGGACTCCGAAGATGCCGAGTTCTTTTCCAGACTTGCGAGGCACTTTGCTCGGGAGGTCAATGGGGGATCAAGACCTAAGCCCATAGATACTACCAGCTCGGTGATTCCAAACTACACGGAAGCGGTAAGTTCTGTCCCGCGGACCCGGCGGCCGCTGTCGGTTGATGCCCTTGAAGAGGGTGAGGTTTTAGATAGACGGTACCAGCGAGGCGCCGCGATTGGCCGTGGAGCGATCGGTGTAGTGTACCAAGGGCGACATGTGGGTCTTGGGCGCCAGATTGCCATAAAAGAGGCGCAGACAATCTTTCAGTATGCAAGTTACCTACGTAGGGACGAAATTGTCCAACGCTTGCGTATGGCGGTGGAAACCCATGCGCAACTAGAGCATCCCCACATCATACAGATATTGGATCAGAATGATGAACGCGAGCATCCATATTTCGTAATGGAATTGGCTCAGGGGGGGAATCTACGACAGCGACTGACCGCATCGGAGCAAGATCCACCGAGTCTACCCACGGCGGTTCGAGTGTTGACTCAGGTAGTCTATGCGCTCCAGTACGCGCACAATCTAGGGGTTGTCCACCGAGGGTTAAAGCCTGAAAACATACTTTTTGACCATTTGGGTAATGTGAAAATGACAGACTTTGGCATGGCTAGTATTCTCGACCAACCGGAAGATATAGGGCCTGCTCCGCTCTTGGTTGGCGGTAATACGGTGGCTTATTTTGCCCCCGAGCGGTTGCAAGTAGATGTGGTCAGCACCCCGGGTGAAGCAGCGGATATATATGCACTGGGCATTCTTTTCTATGAGATGCTCACTGGGAAGATTCCTGGACGACGATCACCACTGCCTTCAGAGGTTCGAGATGACGTGCCCGTCGCTTTTGATGAAGTATTCGATCGTATGACTCGTGACTCACTGAGTGAACGCTACGCCAACATGAGTGAAGTGCTAGACGGGGTGTATCAAGCTTTTGGTCGTGAGCTACTATTCGAGTCAGGCTCCATCCTTGCTTGGGCAAAAGACCCAGGCCCCGTTCCATCGGTGCCTCTACAACTGACGGCGCCGGGTGTACCGATTGCGGATGAATTGCTTGATATGAGCGGTTCGCAGGTCGATTCATTGAATTCAGGACCAATGACCCTAGATATTGGAAGGGGGATGGCAAGCCTAACCTCAGTCGCCATAGTCGAATCAGCCTCGGATGTAGCAAAGGATCTGCCTATTGATGTGCGATCTGTAAGTAGACAGGCTCTTCCACCACCTCCCCCCGTGGACAACTAACCAAAGCGTTTTGATAGACACTAGCTAGGGCGTATCTTTAAACTCTGGCTGGGGAGATGACGCCGTATCCCGCGTTTGTGAAGGGTCGGCCCCCAGAGGAAGGGTACTGGATCTGCCGGGCCGAAGAGCCCGAAGGGTGGCGAAGCCACCGACCCCTCACATATGTGGGAAACAAGTCAGGACGCGGTCCGGAGGTTAAAGACACACCCTACACTAGTGCACGAAATGACGCTCTTGCTGTATCTATAGTGCGTTCTATATCTTCGGGGGTATGGGTAAAGGATACAAACCACGCCTCGTAACCCGAAGGAGGTAGATAGATACCCCGTTCTAGCATCGCATGGAACCATTGACCGAAGCGATTGTGGTCGCAGGCGGCAACGTCCTGGAAGTTGTGTACCGGACTGCCATCGTTAAAGAACAGGGTGAGCATGGAACCGACCCGCTGAATACATGCGGTAATGCCGGCATCTTTGAGGGCTTCTTGCAGGCCATCTTCAAGGCTTTGGCAGGTCTTTTCGAGCTGATCGTACAGGTTTTGGTTTTCGAGACTCTTGAGGGTGGCTGTCCCTGCGGCTACGGCACATGGGTTCCCGCTTAGGGTTCCTGCCTGGTAAACGGGGCCAACGGGAGCTACCATGTCCATGATCTCGGCTCGTCCACCATACCCCCCCATGGGTAGGCCACCTCCAATAATTTTTCCGAAGCAAGTGAGGTCTGGGGTGATGCCTAAGAGCCCCTGAGCGCATTGGGGATGAACTCGGAAACCGGTCATGACTTCGTCGAAAATGAGAACAACCCCATGTTGGGTGCAGAGTTCCCTGAGGCGAGCATGGTAATTGGGTGATGGTTTAATGACCCCCATATTCCCGGATATGGGTTCGATGATTGCGCAGGCGAGCTCCGAACCGCGCTCAGCGAAGAGCTCTTCGAGCTTGTCTATGTTGTTGTATGGCAGTGTGAGGGTTTGTTGAGCGAAGCTAGCGGGAACACCGGGGGAGTCTGGCAAGCCAAAGGTAGCTACGCCAGAGCCTGCTTTGACGAGCAGATAATCGGCGTGGCCGTGGTAGCAGCCTTCAAACTTTAGGATTGTTTCTCGTTGTGTATATCCGCGTGCTACGCGGATCGCACTCATGCAGGCTTCGGTTCCGCTAGAAGTTAGGCGTAAGCGATCGACCGATGGCATTCGCTCCACTACCAGCTCCGCCAGTTTCACTTCGCCTTCTGTCGGGGCTCCGAAGCTTGAGCTACGTTTGATGGCATTGGTGGCTGCCTCTACGACATCCGGCGCAGCATGCCCAAGGATCATTGGACCCCAGGATCCGACGTAGTCGATGAAACGATTGCCATCAACGTCCCATATATAGGCGCCTTCAGCTCGACTGATAAATGGGGGGGTTCCGCCAACAGCTCGGAACGCGCGAACTGGACTGTTGACGCCTCCGGGGATCACAGTTTGAGCGCGACGCATCAATTCAGCGGACCGTTCGGTTTTCATGGAGCACCAGCCTACTGCGTATTGGGGCCAGCGCGAAAGGAACAAGCGTTCGGAAGCGGCTTGGCGACGCATTCTTAGAGAAGGTAACGGACTCCTAAACGAAAATCTGGCAACTTAGATGAAACATGGCTGTTAGTACTGACCATGAACCGCAATCGGTCCAGGCCCTGGTGAACGCGGTTCGGTCTTTCCATAGCCGGGGGTGGACCCCGGCCACGAGCTCCAATTTTTCTTATCGTCCGGAGACCTCCACGCAATTTTGGGTTTCCCAATCTGGGGTGGACAAAGCGTACTTTGGGCCTGAACACCTGATGTTGGTGGATTCACAAGGTGTGGCTGTGCCGCCGGAGAGCCGTCGTCCGTCAGCGGAAACAGGCCTTCATGCAATGATCTACGCGATGCGCCCACAGGCCCGCGCGGTCATCCATGTACATGCACCCCATTCGGTAGCTTATGCTCGTCTCTACCTGGTTGATGGAGCCGTTTGTATACAGGGTTGGGAACTGCAGAAAGGGTTACAAGGCGTGCATAGCCACACCGACGAAATATCGATCCCGGTGTATGAAAATTCCCAGGACATAGCGGCGCTCTCCTCGTATATCGGACCGCGGTTAGCAGCGGATCAAAGCAGTCATGCCTTTTTGTTAGCAGGGCATGGACTCTATGCATTTGGTTCCTCGGTTGCGGAAGCAAAACGACATGTGGAAGTGGTAGAGGGACTTTTAGAACAAGATTATCTTTGGAGGACACTCACCAAATGACGGTGCTAGAAATTCCCGGTAAAGACCGTTCGACAACTGATGAAGGCGAGATTCGCCAATTTCTCAACGAGCGAGGCATTCTATTTGAGCGATGGGCCGCCAGTGTGCAACTAAGCTCGGATGCTTCACCCGCAGATGTTTTGGATGCCTACGCGCACGAGCTTAAGCCTTACATGGAGGCTCATGGCTATCTGACCGCTGACGTTATTCGGATCCTCCCGACTATGGATGGACTCGATGCTGTTCGGGCGAAGTTCTTGGACGAGCATACTCACAGTGAGGATGAGATCCGATTCTTCGTTGAGGGGAAGGGTGCGTTTTGGTTTAACCTAGCCCGTACGCCCGCTGATGAGGTCTTTTGTCTGATATGTGAGGCCGGCGATTTTATTAGCGTCCCTGCTGGGTTTAGGCACTGGTTTGATATGGGTGCGAGTCCGAAAGTAACCGCGATACGCGTCTTCTCGAATAAAGAGGGATGGGTACCCCAGTACACTGACTCTGGTATCAGTCATCAATATAACAAACCTTATGAGGTCTCCCTTTGATACCTATTCCTGTCCGTGATGTATTGCTTGATATCGAGGGTACTACCTCCTCGATAAGCTTTGTTCACCGGGTGTTATTTCCTTATGCTCGGACCCATCTGCCAGCATTCATTCAAGAACACCACGGTGATCCCGCAGTGCAACGGGCGCTAGCTGCTGCTCAGGCGTCCCTTCGAGTTGACGGATGGCCATGTGATAGCCTTTCGGACCAGATAGGAGGCTTACTAAGATATATTGATGAGGATCGAAAAGACACTGGACTGAAAACGTTGCAAGGTATGTTGTGGCGCGTCGGCTACGAGCGGCAAGACTACCAGGGGCATATGTATTCCGATGTTTTACCAACCCTAAAACGGTGGCGTTCATATGGCTTGCGAGTATCCATCTATAGCTCTGGTTCTGTAGAGGCTCAAAAACTTATCTTTGGGTACTCCGAGTCAGGAGACCTGACCTCTTATATTCACAGTTATTTTGATACCCGAGTGGGACACAAACGGGAAGTTGGTTCATATCGAGCGATTGCCTTCGCCTTAGCTCGAGAGTCCTCGGAAATACTATTCCTGTCGGATACTCAAGAAGAGTTGTCCGCAGCGGCTGAGGCTGGATTTTATACACTTCAGGTGGTCCGGGATGCCTCAACGGATGAGCTTGGTCCGCCAATGTTGGGAGCACCAGGGGCTTCACCCGCACCGATGGTGACTTCGATCGCTCAGGCGGCAGAACTTTTGCGGGTCTGAGCGAAACCGCGTATGTCCTTGAGGATACAGCAGAGATCACTTGGGTTAAGCCCCAGTGCCTGCTTCTTCGTGGGGCTATACCTCGCTGCGTGACCCCTTGTTGATTCTTACAGAATCAATGCAAGCGGTCTGTGCTGTAAGCTTCCGACTCCGGGTACTTCCAGATACAGAAGATGTGTCGTTGCTGAGTTCTTATTTTCTCCTAGGCGTTTCTTCACCTTCCGGCGGCGGAGATGACGCGGTATCCCGCGTGTGTGAAGGTTTGTCCCCGGAGGAAGGGGGCTGGACGTACCGGACCGCGGGGCCCAAGAGGGTGGCGAAGCTACCGAGCCCGCACACATGTGGGAAACAAGTCAGAACGCGGTTCGGAGTCTGAAGACACGCCCTAAAGACGACAGTTTGGTGGATTGTTCTCTTACAACCTGCCACCAGGTTCAGCGACCAACGGAGTACTGTACAACCGGTTTGTCCTCGGCAAGTTCAACGGTACCTTTGTAGCGTACGTTACCATCTTCAAGCAGTTCGATCGGCAAGGATCCGCTGCCTCGACGTCGCTCGACCGCAACTGGAGTTGGATGAAGTAGGCGAACACCGTCCAGGCGAACCTCCATACCAGAAGGTACTGACCTAATCAGGACCAGACCTAGTCCTGGTACGGCTTCTCTGCGGTTGCTAAGCTCCATCTGGCGGAAGATTTTTTCTTGAGATGCTGCTCGAGCTCGTAGGCGGCCGACAACGGCACCAAATATGATGAAGCCAATCAAAATACTAGCAACTCGCAAGGCGGCCTGTCGTCGCTGACGGTTTACACCGGACGGTTTTGTGTGACCGGGACGTAGGTGTCTCCGCCCAATGGGCGCCTTGTTGGTGAGCTGTTTCTTTTTTGGGGGTGCTGGCATGGCCGCAACCTTTGGTGTTGGTTTCTTTTTATCTGCATTTTCTGCTTTTTTGGCTACGGGAACGGGTACCTTTTTCTCTTCCGGGGCTTTGGGTGATGCCTTGGCGGGGGGGGGCGGGCTCTTTACTTTGGGCGCGGGTGGCGTTGTGGGTTTCTCAGCCTTGGGGGATTTCTCTTCCTTGGCGGGTTTTCCTGGTGTGGGAGCTGGATCTTTCGGTTTTGCCGGTTTAGGTGGGTTTGAGGGGGCGTTGTTGACCGGTTGATCAGCTAGAGATGGTGCTCGTTTGGTGCTACCGCGCGGTGGCTTTTTTGAGGGTGAACCCTTTGGTGTGAGTGAGGGTTTTTCAGACTCGCCCACACTCTGCATTTCCAGAACACCTGTACCACCACTTGCCTTAGCTGGAGTTTCGTTAGGCTTGAACAGACCACAAATGAACTCAGTGAGATCTGCACGGGTAACGAGGGCATTTTCAGCGCGGACCCAGTCCCCTAATATTTTGTCGAGCTCAAGAGCGGTCTGCGGCCGGGTTTTCTTCTCCTTGGAGAGTATCTTGAGGACGATTTTTTCCAGTGACTTTGGTACATTAGCGTTGACACTTGTCGGGGGGCTAACCTCCGCATTGCGCATAAGATTCAGGGTCGAGAAATCACTTGAGCCGGCAAAACAGCGCTCACCGACCAACATTTCATAAAGGACAATACCCGTATTGAAGATATCGGAACGTGCATCAACGGGCTGACCGCGTGCTTGTTCTGGGGACATGTACCCATATTTGCCCTTGAGAATTCCGACTGCGGTTTGACTAACGATCGACGAGGCCTTCGCGATACCGAAGTCTACAATTTTTACTTCACCAACGTAACTAACCAGCACATTGTGCGGGCTCATGTCTCGATGCGTGATGTTTAAAGGCGCACCATCTCGGTCTGTTCGGGTGTGTGCGTAGGCTAAACCTTGGCAAACCTCTCTTGTGATGTGTACTGCGATCTCTGGTGGAATTTCCCTGCCGGCTAGTTGGGTCGCACGAATGACGTCAGACAGGTCTTTGCCTTCCACAAACTCCATGACGATGAAGTATTCACCAACATCTGAAACACAAAGATCGTGTACTTGCACGATATTGGCACAATTCAGCGATGCGGCTAACTTCGCCTCATTGATGAACATCGTGATGAACGACTCGTCTTCGGTGAGGTGCGGCAAAATCTTTTTGACGCACACTTCCTTTTCGAAGCCCTGGAGGCCAGTGGTCCTCGCTCGATACACTTCGGCCATTCCACCCTTGGCGATCATTTCGAGAATTTCGAACTTCTTGACACTCAACTTCCTAAGTATCGGTAGAGATGCGTTTCGGGACAAGCATTCTGAACCCTCTTCCCCAATCAGATGTTGCCGTCTAGCATACGCGTGTCGGCCATGACGGAATCTACGCCGAGCGAGCAAGAGATCGCTGCCTTACGAGCACAAGTGAACGCCGATACGAGATCGGAGGCGTTTGTTGATTTGGCTAAAGCGTTAAACGCGCAGGGCAAACACGAGGAAGCGGCCCAGATCGCTAACCAGGGTCTTTTGTCTCATCCTGACTTGGTTGAGGGAAGGATAGTCCTGGCGATTGCCGAATCCCGGCGAGGTCGAGTCAAAGAGGCGTTAGAGCAGATTCAGCGCGCGCTTCTTATCGATCAGAATAATGCGGTCGCGCTGGGGCTCATGGGAGAAATACTGCTCGATAGGGGCCTCGCTAAACGAGCAGCACAGTTCCTAGCGCACGCGGTGAAACTTGAGTCTGGCAACGAAGGGTTTAGAGAGCTTCTGGCCCGCGCCCGCCAAGCTATGGCGGATGTCAGTAAAGATGAAACTGGTGGTCCTCGGGTAGTAGCTAACAAGGTCAACCCACTGGGTTTGAGCTCCATCCCTAGTGAGGATAGCCCTTGGCCCTTGGAGGAAGCACAAACGGTGTTCGCCGCCAAAGCTGCGGATTCGGCATCGAATGGTCCTGCCGATGTGCCAGTTGCGCACCTTGCTGCCATACCAGAGGTTAGCAAGCAAGTGGTCGGTGGCGCCCAACAGGGGCTAGCCTCGCTGGTGTCAGGGGATGAAATTGCTGTTGATCACGCTGATGACGAACCGACGAAGTTTACGTCGGCGGTTCCAAAAAGGCGAGGGAAACTGGGAGGGAGCGCAGCTGAACTCTCGTTGATGATCAGCACGGGCAATGATCGAAGTAAGTCTAGCGTGCCCCCCCCGCAGGCTCCAAGTAAGCTGGCCGCGGAAGGATCAGGGCCAGCGAAGCCCAAAGCAAAGCCCAATGGGGTATCGGCTGGGCCTAAAACCCCTTCAGGTGAAGCGGGTGTCGGAAAGCCTCCTTCCCCAGCGAAGGGTCGGCCAGCGGTTGCAAAGGCGCCTGCAGTCCCGAGCAAGTCAAAGGCCGCAAAGGTCCCGCCACCCCCTCCGAAGCCAGAAGTTTCAGATACTTCTGCGTCTCCAAGCAAAGCAGGAGAGGCAAAGACGTCTGCAGGCAAAGCAGGCGCGGCAAAGACGTCTGCAGGCAAAGCAGGCGCGGCAAAAACGCCTGCAGGCAAAGCAGGCGCGGCAAAAACGCCTGCAGGCAAAGCAGGCGCGGCAAAGACGCCTGCAGGCAAAGCAGGCGCGGCAAAAACGCCTCTTGATCCTAGTAAATCGGGAGGGGCAAAAGAGCTCCCCAGTCCCGGCAAGGCGGCGGCTGCGAAACCGCCAGCAGCTTCTGCCAAGCCTGGGATTGCGGAGGTGCCACCGGTCTCGAAAGCCCCCCCGCCGACACCGAGTAAACCTCCGGCTCCGACAGGAGATGAGGCTAAATCAACCCCAAAAAATAGTAGCGCTAAACCTAGTGCGGCTCCTGGACCCAAAATGAATGCTGTTGCTCAAGAAAATAAGCGCTCTCAAGACGAACCAGCCTCCGTAAATGGATTTGGACCAGTTGCTACGCGAATGATCGATGACGCGCTCTTCGCGATCTTAGGTACCCCGCGGGAGGAGCTGGATAAACAACCGGCTCCAGCGGCTCCCGCAGAGGCGGCGCCGCTCGCTGGAGGGGCGCATATACTCAAGCCTCGAGTAGTGAGAACCAGCGCTAAACTGGGGTTTTGGGCACGGGTTGCGGGGGGGGTAGTCTTGTGTTCAAGCGCATTCGGTTTGGGGTATGCGGTTGCATTAGCTCCGGGTGCAGCCTCACCGGAGGTTGTCCGGGAAGAGATTAAAGGGGTTGCTGCAGAACTTGAAAGAGGCGGCTTGGCAGCCCTCCGAACCGCTGAGGAGCGAGTTCAGGTGCTGATTGAGTCGAATCCCAGCATTTCTCCCCTAATGAATGGCGTTCTAGCTGAGACCTTAGCGCGACGCTATGCGCGCTTCGGGCGCTCTGAGGAGTTGAGAACGAAGGCTATCGATGCACTTGAAGCCACAGGAGACGGGTACGTTAGTTTGGAGAAGACTGTGGCCCAAGTCCTGCTCTCTACGAGTACACAAGACCTTGCGCAGCTGGACAAGCAACTAGAGCTGTCGCTGAAAAGCTATGCCGACTCGCCCAAGGCGTGGGTGGCTCGGGCGGAGATCGCCCACCGTTCTGGAGACGCGGATGCAGCTATTTCTCATCTAACACAAGCTCGATCCATTCATCCCCAGCATCGGCAGACGCTCCTTGAAACCGCTCGATGGTTAGCGAGAGAGGGCGCGTTCGCATCCAGCTTAGAAACTTATGCCTTGCTGCAAAGTAACTCCGACCTCGATGTGGAGGTGGCGATCGAGCGATATCTGTTGGGATGGTCTACCGACGCTGACTCGGCCCATTCTGAGGCGGTTACTTTGCTAGCTGGGTTGGTACGGGAGACGATACCAGAAGTAGCACCAGACGAAGTCGGCCGAGCTGCGTTTGCTTTTGCTCTTGGGCACTTGTGGGAAGGTCGGATTGAAGAGGCGAATGCAAGCTTGCGCCAAGCCTCTCGGGCTTATCAACAAAGTGCAGCCTATCAGCAGATGATTGGACGCGTGTTTCTCGCGCTGGGGGAAGTTAAAGGGGCGGAGGCGTGCTTTACAAGAGCGACTGATGTGGAGCCGGATAGTGCCGAGTTGTGGATGGATAAAGCCCGTGCTCGATTTGCTCGGGCGCTCAAACTCCGACCGAGCCCAACAGCACTCGAGCGTCAGCTAGCGCGTGTTAGGGCCAACAAGTCCAAGGAGCGGTTGATGCTTCCCCTTGGGGAGGTGAGGGTACGCCCAACAGAGTTTGAGCTCGTGGAGGTTACGCTCGATCCGGCAGTCTTTAGGGAAGAAGACTATCTGCCGCTAAAAGAAGCCACTGCCCAAGAGGTATCGTTTGAGCAGGCTATGAAATCGCTGGTTGCATCAGCGGTGGCGCAGAAGGCCGTTGATTCGGGTGATCTCTCTAAGGCGAGACGTGTTGTAAAGCGGATGGCTGACAGAGATAATCAGATGTCATCGATCGCGATAGCTAAGGGGCAATTGCTGCTGGCTGAGGGCAATTCGGATCAGGCGGTTCAACTCTTGGAATCGGCGGTAGATGGTGAGTCGTCGAGTATATCTACCCTGGTGGCTTTGGCGCGAGCCCAAGTGGCGGCGGGCAATCTTAGGGGGGCCTTTGATGCCTACGAGCGGTTTTTTGATGCGGGCGGAAAGTCGACGGTTGCTCGCTTAGAATATGCTCGGCTGCAGAATGATAAAGGTGATCTTGAAGATGCGTTGGAGACCCTGGACCTTCTAGATACGGAGCAGCCAGATAATGTTGCTAGCATGGTGCTACGTGCGGAATTGCATCTCGAACAAGATAAATATATTAAAGCACAAGCAACCATTCAGAAGGCGATAGAAGTGGATGCTAGGCTAGTAACTGGCCGTGCCCCTGAAGGGATTGATGAGCTGTCCCCCGAGTTTATTATGCAGATGGGTCGCATTGTCTTAAAAGATGATCGAAAGAAGGGCATGCGTTTGCTGAGGAACGCTGTTGAGCGCCCCGGGGCTCCGCCTAGTGTGCACTTCTTCTTAGGCAAGGCGTTGATGGCAAAGCGCAAAACTCGGCGAGCTGGGCGGCGATCGCTTCAGAAATATTTGGCTCTTGAACCAAGAGGATCTCATGCCGTTGAGGCTAAAAGACTAAGGCGACGAAGATGAGTGAAGCACCTCAACTCTACCTAGAGCAGTCTCAGGATAATCTGATAGGAGAAACCGACCCTAAGGTTGCGATCCGTCAAATGCCACTATTCGAGGGGCTTACCGCGAGTGAAGTGGACAAGATTGCGAGTATATCGGAAATAGTTCACCGACCTCAGGATCGTATTGTTGCTCGGGCCGAGCCGGCGGATGCCGCTTATTGTTTTGTGCTCCGAGGTCAGGTGGCTTTTGCAGAATTTGCCAAAGGTAAAGTTCCTGAAGAACCCAAGAACCTCAAAAAGAGAATTACACCGGTCATGGAGCTTTGTGAGCGGGTAGTTGCCATATTTGATGTGGGGGATGTCTTCAAGAACGACCATGTGGCTACATCGACCGAGGAAAGCAGCGTTGAATATGATATGGCGCTGTTTACTTGTGTAAATATTGTCCTTCTTCAGGTTAAGCAAAAAGATCTAGATGCTGCCCTGAAGGGACTGTCTCGAATTAAAGAGCGAATTGATAGTTTGTCGGAAGTCTCTTTCTATCGGCAGACCTTACTCAAGGTGGATGGCCGATCGGATATCCTCGATTTTTATGTCAAAAACGGGTTTGAGTACGCCGGCGCAATCAAAGTTATTCAAACAGATAAATGTATAGATTGTGACGAATGTATCAAGGCTTGTGAAGATCGCCACGGGATATCCCGCATCGAGCGTTTTGGACCACGAGTAGGTTTGCTGCAGTTCACACGGAACTGTCGGAGCTGTCTGGATGCGCGGTGCATTGAAGTCTGCAACTTTGAGGCAATTGGTTATGACTCGAGAGTCCCGGAACGGGAGGTTGTTGTTTATGACAATTGCGTCGGTTGCATGAAGTGCTCTAAGGCGTGCCCCCACGATGCGATACAGATGGTGGAGGTCGAGGAACCGGAAGATCTCGATCTTGTGGGTTTGGTAGAGGGGCAGAAAGATAGGCCCGCGACTCGTATAGCGAAAGGTGAAGAAGCTCCGCCGGTAGCTAAGAAAAAAAAGAAGCCTAAGCGTATCGCTAACAAATGCGACCATTGTTTTGGGTACAGCGATATGGCCTGTATCTCAGCCTGCCCGACCGCGGCCATTATTCAGATAGATCCTCGAGCGTTATTCCGTAGAGATGGTGGTCTCATAGAACGTTCCGATCGGTACTTCGAGCAGGCACCATTTGAGCAAGGATGGTCCCAAACTACGCGAACTCAGGGTGTACGCTTGATGCACGGGACATTTGGGCTTGCAACCCTCGGTGTTCTGTTTGCCATCGTTGAGTATACGCTACGAGTTGTAGCGCCGGAGTGGAGTCTTTACCGAGGCCTAATTGCACTTACCCAAAGTGATAAGATGGCCGCCGACCTGGATCTGAGTATGAGTCCGGTTTTCGGTTTTCTTCGGTGGTTGGGTTATCTGGGGGGAGGTATGATGGTGGTGTCGGCCATGTATACTGTTCGCCTAAATGTGCCATTACTACGGCGGATGGGTGGCGCAAGAACTTGGTTTGACCTTCATGTGGTATTTGGGCTCGCTGGCCCTATCCTAGGACTTCTTCATACAAACTTTGCCATAACTGACATTGCTGCCCGCCCTATGGTTGTGAGTCTGTGGTGGATGGTCTTTGCGATCGTTTTGTCTGGACTGTTGGGACGTTTTTTCTATACCGCGATACCTCGGCTGGAAGCAGCAGCAGAGCGTGCCCGCACAGAGCTGGATCGGGGTATCAAGAGCGTTGCTGATGAGTGGTCTTCAATGACCGTGAGTGTCAATGTGCTCGCCCAGTTTATGAAAGCACAGGAAAAAACCGGCCCAGCGGCTGCCAAGCTAGAAGAATTGAGTGCCGGGCGTGCCTTGATTGAACTTCTCAAGAACGAATACCAGCATATTCGTAGTCGAAGAGCTCTGCGGAAGAGTACAATCGGAAAAATTAAGAACGATGAGCTACGGAATACAACTCTCCAGCTTGTTCGTCAGCGGGCGGATGTGGACCGAAGGGTGGCCCTATACTCTGTCACTAAACGGATGCTTGGTTGGTGGCGTAGTATCCACATAGCGGTGACCGTGTTTATGTTTGTCCTCCTTATCTTCCATGTTGCTATCTCGCTATATGCCACGGGTCTGGGAGTATAAGTTGTGACTTGTCTAGTTAGGGTGAACTGTGGTCACCGTGCTGCGTGCCGAGATTAGCCAGTATTGTTAGTACCTCGGGCACGGCACGAGGGCTGCTCCTTGCCACGATGGCTGCGCTTTTTGCTGCGGCTTTTCTGATACCTTTTAGGCAAGCAATTGAATACGCGCCACATTTTTCGGTCATCACCGCCATGTTTGTGGTGGCGACGGTGTTCAATGGGTGCGTTATGGTCCTCCGGCCATCGGGCCCCCCTCGCATACGGGACAGGGATACGATCGTCACTGCCGTGGCCTTGGCGGTCTGCACAGTAGCTGGAAATGTTGGTGTTGCTCTTGCCCTGCCGTTGATTGGAGCAGGCATGACCAGTGTCATTCTAAAGGCCCAGGTGATCATTACCCCGTTCCTTGTATGGTGGGTTTTCAAAGAGACACCTACTTCGAGACTTTGGGTGGGTGTATCACTTTCTTTGGTGGGCTGTATCGTGCCTCATTGGAGTGCGGGTTCAGACGGAGACGGGCATGGCTACGGATGGGCGTTATTAGCCGCGCTTGGTTTCGCCAGCATGCAGATTCTCACCCGGAAGGTGATTCACCGGGTTCAAACGTCGGTGGTGAATATGCTTCGGTTGTTGGTGACCGTCTTTTTTCTTCATCTGATACCTGAGGGACGAGCTGCGTGGATGCTTCCTCTTTGGGTATGGCTATTGGCCGGTACGGCGGGCCTGTTCGGACCAGGTATGAGCCGGTTATGTCTCATGGGGGCACTGCGGTACATGAGCCCTTCACATACTGCATTGGTAGCCCTGGTGGGACCGGTGTTTGCCTTCATCCTAGGATATGTCTTTCTCCAAGAGATTCCCAGTGGGACTGATATTCTGGGATCTTTACTGATCTTCGCCGGGGTAGTGTGGGTGTTACTGCCAAGGATACTTGCGGTTATGGGGGAAGTTTCTGGGGAGCGGTCTCGCCCGGGGGTACAAGGTAGTCGTCCAGAGGTTCAGCGTAGTTAAACTATGTTGTGTTATGGGTTGCACTCAGCCCCTGGCTGCGTGCATTTTGAGAGCTTCTTCAAGAGCAGCGATCGTAAAAATTTGAGGCAGAAGGTGCTTGTTACCGGTGCTATCAATGAGCATCACTAATGGAATTCCTGACCTCCCGCTTGCTTCGATCCACTGGGTCATCACTTCGTCGGCATTGGTGTAGTCGGCTTGCATAGGGATGATCCTCAATTGCTCAAGAACAGTATGGATGCGGGGTGTATCTATAACGGTGGCCTCGAGGGCTTTACACGCGGTGCACCAGTCGGCGGTAAAATCCAATAGGATAGGTTGTTGATTTGCGGTGGCGGTCGCAACCAATTTTGGATCAAACGGGATCCATTGAATTTCCCCGTTCTCAATGATGGGGCCACTGAGGTTAGATTCATTGAACTGATGGCGAATGGGCGCCTCAAGTTCTACAAACTTGGCCCAAAAAATAAGGCTGCCAAGAATTGCTACGGTGCGTACTGTCCACCGGCGGCCCATGGGATGAACGGGGCTACCAAAGCGCTGTATAGCCCACAATAAAATGGTGAGAACGAGTAAGAACATCAGCACCCGGTTGGCGCTATGCGGTGTAAGCTGGGCTTGGAGAGAACCAAAGAGCCAGACCGCAGCGCCGACAAGGGTGAAACCCATAAGGTACTTGAAGTCGTTCATCCATGTTCCGGGTTGAGGCAGAAGACGAATAAGCGCAGGTACAAAACTTAGACAAAGAAACGGAAAAGCGAGTCCTATTGCTATGGCCGCAAATAAAGATAGCGTTTGTATAGCGGTAGCCTCAGTACCCATCGCAAAAGCTGCTGCTGTGCCCAGAAACGGAGCGGTACAAGGCATAGACATTAAAGCAGCGAGCATTCCGTTGCCGACCGAGCCAAAAATACCATCAGGGACTTTGGAGGTTCGAACGTTGAACGCGATTTCAAAAACGCCCAACGCGTTCAATCCAAAGACATAAAGGGCAATAACTAAGGTGGCAACAAACCCTGGGTATTGAAATTGCATACCCCAGCCGATGGTTTTGCCCGACGCACGAATAGCAATAACCATCGTTGCGAAGATGCTAAATACCAGCACTGTTCCGACCGCATACGCGATGCCATGGATCCGAGCTTTCTCCGGATGTGCACGAAGAGCGTCAACGATGTGAAACGCCTTTAGGGTAAGCACCGGCAACACACACGGCATGATGTTGAGAATCACGCCACCGATGAAGGCGAAGGCGAGGTATTGCAAGAAGTCCAAAGTGGATGGAGCGTATCACGTGGATGCCGGCCTGTTGAGAATAGCTGTAGAGTTGTGACATGTAGTTGATAGATGGCCTTGTTGTTAATACGTGCGCGTCACTCGAATTAATACCTAGGCGTGTCTTTTACCCTTCGGACCGCGTTCTGACTTGTATCCCACATTTGTGAGGGGTCGGTGGCTTGGCCACCCTTTCGGGCTCGGAGGGAGGGTACATCCTCTACCCTCTCTCCGAGCCTGAACCCTAACAAACGGGGGCTACGGCGTAATCTAGCTCTACGCCGACTTCAAAGCACCAAACCATTGTGCCCTCCTTGTAATCACGGGATCGTTGGACACCGACACCTAGCAGGCCATCGGAAAAGTGAGTTAAGCGCTTCGCGGGTCCTTTTTCCGTGGAAGGTCTGGACTGGCTTCGCCTTTCATCGGTTGCATACGCCCGCTATGCGCCCTCTTCATCCAGAGCGTTCCACGGAAAAGATACTTCGCGGATCACCCATCCCACTTTTCCGATGGCCTGCTAGTGGACAAGGATTGGTATTGCTCTGTGAATGATAAGCCTCTTGGGGGACAGCTGATAGACAACAGATTCAGCAGGAAGGTTATGCCCAGCCTCGTCGTCGGAGCGTTTCACGCAAAGCCGGGCTCGATAGCCACACACATGGCTAAATCAACCGGCTGCTAGGGAGCGTCATGAATGTTGGCATGGAGCTATTGTGAAGTATCTGGTTTGACCGAATGTAATGGTAGCGATTGCCTAGCTGACCGAGAGCTCCCGATAAGCGAGTCACCGAGAGCTCAACGGGGCCTTCAGGCAAATCACTGACGACTCATAGACCGAGTTCTATGTTAAAGATATGCCCAGGAAAGAGGAAAGGGTAGAGGACCCTAGCTTTTGGGCGCGAGTCCTCTAATTTCCGTAGAGCGACCGCTTTAGAAGCCCATGCCACCCATGCCACCCATGCCACCCATATCAGGAGCAGGAGGTGCAGCAGGCTCATCCTTCTTGGGCTTCTCAGCGACCAAAGCTTCAGTGGTGAGAAGCAGGGAGGCTACGGAAGCAGCATTTTCCAAAGCGGTGCGTACGACCTTCGTGGGGTCAATGACACCAGCCTTGATGAGGTCTTCGTATTTTTCGGTGGCTGCATTGAAACCGAATGCCTGAGTGCCTTCAGCTACCCGGTTAAGAACCACAGAACCTTCCTGACCAGCGTTGATCGAAATTTGGCGTAGAGGCTCTTCGCATGCGCGGAAGAGCAAGCTCACACCAGCGTTCTGTCCGTCGGTGAGTTTTGGTTGTTTGAGGGTATTACGGGCTCGGACGAGCGCAACTCCGCCCCCAGGAACAATACCTTCTTCACGAGCAGCTCGAGTTGCGTACATAGCGTCTTCAACACGAGCCTTCTTTTCCTTCATTTCGATTTCGGTAGCAGCGCCAACGTTGATTACGGCAACGCCCCCTACGAGCTTAGCCAGACGTTCTTGCAGCTTTTCCCGGTCGTAGTCAGAAGAGGTCTCTTCGATCTGAGCCTTAATCTGCTTGATGCGAGCCTGGAGTTCATCAGCGCCACCAGCTCCGTCGACAAGGGTTGTGTTGTCCTTATCGATAGTAACGCGCTTAGCGGTACCGAGATCCTTCAGTGTGATGTTCTCAAGCTTGATTCCGAGGTCTTCTGAGATAACTTGGCCACCGGTAAGGATTGCAATGTCCTCGAGCATTGCCTTACGTCGGTCACCAAAGCCAGGTGCTTTAACTGCAGCAACCTGAAGAGTTCCTCGAAGTTTGTTTACTACGAGGGTAGCGAGTGCTTCTCCTTCAATATCTTCAGCAATAATAAGAAGAGGCCGACTGCTTTTTGCTACCTGCTCAAGGATAGGTAGCAGGTCTTTCATATTAGATACCTTCTTCTCGTTCAAAAGAATGAAGGGATCTTCCAGAACTACTTCCATTCGCTCGCCGTCGGTTACGAAGTATGGAGATAAATAACCGCGGTCAAACTGCATACCTTCGACAAAGTCGAGATTGGTATCGAGCGACTTGGCTTCTTCTACGGTGATTACCCCATCCTTACCCACTTTGTCCATCGCATCAGCGATGATTTCACCGATGGTGGTATCTCCATTGGCGGAGATCGTTCCAACCGCAGCGATGTCTTGCTTAGTCTTACATTCCTGAGCGAGCTTGTGGAGCTCGCCAGTGACCTGTCGGACACCCCATTCGATTCCTCGTTTGAGTTCCATGGGGTCGTGACCAGCAGCCACCAGTTTCAGACCCTCTGCGAAAATAGCTTGGGCAAGTACGGTTGCGGTGGTTGTTCCGTCACCAGCTTTATCAGAGGTTTTGGAAGCAACTTCCTTAACCATCTGAGCGCCCATGTTTTCGAACTTGTTATCGAGCTCGATCTCTTTGGCAACGGAAACACCGTCTTTCGTAACGAGGGGTGCGCCAAATGATTTTTCGATAACAACGTTTCGACCTTTGGGGCCGAGGGTGACTTTCACTGCATTTGCGAGTGCGTTGACGCCACGGGCTATTTCCTGCCGGGCGTGCATATCAAAGTGGATTTCTTTAGCTGCCATTTGCTTGGGTCTCCTTAAATTGCAAGGTATCTGACGTGGTTATAAGAACCGAAAGTATCTATCCAGACCAAGCTGCAGTAAGCACCCGCTCTGGATACTCCGCTGAGCACTCTATTCAAGTACGCCCAGGACTTCATCTTCACGTAGGATGACGTGTTCGACGCCTTCGATCTTGATTTCGGTGCCGCTATACTTACCGAAGAGGATTCGGTCGCCAGGCTTCACGTCAGGAGCTCGGGCTTTTCCGTCGTCGAGGACTTTACCGTTGCCTACCGCAATGACTTCTCCCTCGATGGGTTTTTCCTTTGCGGAGTCAGGAATGATGATGCCACCTTTGCTTTTTTCTTCGGCGGCTGTGCGTTGTACGAGAATGCGATCCTGAAGAGGACGAAATTTCGCCATAGTGGTTTTCTCCTTAACGAGCAAATAGGTCTATCAACCTGTAATTGCTCTCAAATTTGGGTTGCTTTAGCCACCAGAGGTGTGTGGCTGCCAACCGCCTAAGCCTTCTATGCACCTCATCGAAGACCGTCAAGCATCGAACAGAGCTGAAGGCATTTTTGCTGAATGCCTACGATGGAGGCTGTGGTGAGTTTATGGGGTCTGTGTATTCAGAAGGTAGGGCGACTTCAATGTTGGTAGGGTTGGTAAGGTTGGAAGGTACCACTCGATGTTTGGACCAACTTAAACCAACGGAGTTCGTTTGTTGTGTAGTGATCTACCGATGATCGTGGAATCTCGGTTTTGATAAAATGGAGAACGGCAGCGCGAATGTATTCGCCGGCGGCCCTGCGATCGGACTCTTGTCCCTGGTAGACGCCGTCCCATATTTTAAAGAGTTTCTTTTTTCGGATGGAAGCAGTGGCTTGGCTCCGGTACCAAATGGTCCGCAGTCGCTTAAAGATATTTCTTTTGGCTGTTTGCCAGTTGCGCTGCCAGGCGGCCTTTCGGAGTTGGGCTCGAAACGTCCTTGTTTCTCTCAGGAATTGTTGTTTTCGTTGGGCGTAGGGGTCGTCACCTAGGGAACGGATGACAGCATCGGTCATATCAAAGCGCAGCTGGGTGAGCGATGTCACCTGGAGAGACTGATTTCGGAAATATACGTCACCTTCCGCGGTAATGTGGGCGGTGACTGGTCCTAGTTTCTTTGCGTAGCTTCCATCTTTTAGTCGGCGAAGGCCTTTAGGGACAACGAGGGTGACATGATTGGGCGCTCTATCGGTAATGCGGAGTGCTGAAGGGAGTCGGGTGAGGGACGGCAGCGGGGAGAGTCGATTGATGGATGCTGGAGTGGTGGACGATGTCCGGCTTTTTGACGAGCGACGAACACTGGCCACTTCTTTTGGAGCAGCGGGGCCTGGCTTTTTGGGTCGCGCCCTGGTCAGCTTTCTCCGTACGGTGGTTGGGCGACGTCTCTTACGCCCGGCTCTGCGTAGGATCTTTTGTTTGGAAGGGTTGTCAGTAGTAGTCCCTCGTTTGTTGGGCGTGTTCTGGATAGTATCTGCTGCGGTGCGTGGTGCTGGAGAAGGAGAACGACGCGGTTGTTCTTGGACGCTCTCCGGCGAAGCAGCCGACGGAGCTGCAGATTCAGCGCTGAGGGTGACCTGAGCCAGGATTCGATGAGGTTTCGGTATGGGGGTTTGAACCGGTATCGGAATCCGAGTAACTACGAGGTGAAGGACGAGGGTTATGAAGACCGGGTAACTCCATCGACCCACCTTAGTTCAACCCATAGGCCAAATGACTTCGTCCCTGAAGTCCATAATTGGCGTGTGATCTTTTTCAAATACGATCAACGTTCACCGTATCCATCGGTATACGTAGCCTCTAACCACCTTATTCGGGGCTATGCGACCCTCCATGAGGCGCTCTTGCGTCGATAACCGGTAGGTAAGGGAACAGTGAGCTTTCGCCGCCTGCTGCTTAGGGGGAGGGTTGAGACCCAATTCTTCATTCCGCAGGAGAATTTCGCCTCAGTGTTGAGTCTGGGGCTCTGCTTCTACTGGATTCGAGTGCTTAGCCATCTGCTTAGCATCCTCCCGATAAACAAATAGAGTTCGCCGGCTGATGACGGTCTCATTTAAGCGGGCGACGATCATAATTTTGTTGAGGCCATCCTGGAGATCGACGTTGAAAGAGAATGGCAATTGCGCTGAGTCATCGTTTGGTGGAGCCCACCCATCGATAGTTTTAAGCCCGGTTAATGCCGGTGATGGGGGAGGGGCTGCCCGTTGGAAGAATATTTTATCGTCGTTGTGCAGCACATACATATCGCGCAGGGTTCGCCCACTGACCTTGCCTTGAAGCTGGACGCTAGCACCAGTTGATACCTGTCCGCTCGGTTCGTCTGCAATCGCGATATGAGGGGGGCGAATCCACGGTTGGAATGCCGGTGTCGTTTTTTTGGACAATCTCCGGGCCCGTTTCTTATTTTTCATCCATGAGATGGCCTGGGCGGATACAAATACGGGGGCTTTATCCCCTAGCTCAACCCGTATGAATGGACCCACTTTTGCGTCAGCTTTTAGTACCTCGCCCTTTGTTAGGGTTGCTACCACTGGGCTGTCTGGTGAGGCGCTTCGTCGTAGGACGGTAGTGTGCTTGGCTCGAATCCAACCGGATTGGGTCTGGGCGCTTAGCTTTTTGGGGTGGGTTTCAAGTTTGAGGTCGAATTGAGCTTCGAGCCATTCCCCACTGGAGGAGTCATAGATGGCCAGTTCCAGGGGAAGACTTTCACGACCGCTCTGTACCTCAGGAATTCTAAAGGCAAGAGTACCATTTTGTGTTGCGCCCGAAGCAATCTCTCCGATACGTACCCGACCCCGTTCGAGGAAAAGATCCTCCTTAGCTGCGGAGCGAAGTCGCAGGGCGGTTGCGCCAGCGGTACCGTGACCGATGTTGGTGACAAAAACTGCCATATCGATGCCTTCTCCAACCTCCAGTCGACCATCGCCATCCCCTCGCTCCCGATCATCAAACGTCCAGGTGAAAGCGAATTGGGGAGGATGAACCAATTCGGTTCGTACAGACATGGCGGCTTCGCCGAGCGGCGTGCTCCCGTCAGACTCGAGCTCCAAAGTGACTTTATCAGTACGAGCAGATTCGTTCCTGGGGACACTCGTGTGAATTGTCCAGGTCTTGGATTCACCAGGGTTGATCATGCCAAAGAGCATTTCTCTGCCTTCAAAAGAGACGTGCTCTGATTTTAGCGTCCCATGCACCCGGAAGACTGGTTGCATGCCAGTGTTGGTGACGGTAGCACGCAGCGCAATATCGTTGCCAGCTTTCACAACTCCCGGCTGTACTGCGTCCTTGAGTTCTAGCCGGGTATTCAAAGAGGCCGGCCTTTTGGTTTTTTTCGGAGAGGGAGTCCAATCTACCCCCAGAGTGGCCAGTCGGGTGCGAATAGTTTTTTCTTCAGCTCTGACGGTTTTCCGGATAAGAGCTCGGGCTTGCTTGAGCGCTTGTTCACGGTGTGGAGACTTGACTGATATTAGATAGTTTCGGGCGAATTCTATCGGGAAGTCGTTCGGCTTTTCGCTCTCCTCTTCGGTCTCCTCAAAGTTATCTTCCCGAACCAGGTATGGGAACGAAAAGGTAGATTTTGATGAGATTGACTCGACATGATCATTGGCTCGGTCCAAATGCTGTTCGAGAGCTGATTCTCGGTGGGAATTACTTTCGTAAAACATCCGTACACTTTTCTCTTTGAGCCATGCTGGTCGTAGAGCTATGTCAGGAGTCACGCCCGTATTCTGGATAGATATATCACCCGGTGTTAAGTACTGAGCTATTGTGAGTTTCAATGCCGAGTTGTCAGCGAAATCGTAAAGAACTTGTACTGAGCCCTTACCGAACGTTGTTTCTCCAATGATGGTGGCTCGATTCAGATTTTTTAAGGCCCCAGCTACGATTTCTGAGGCGGAAGCGGAGCCGCGATTGACCAGAACGGCAATGGGCAGGTCAGTCTCAGTGCCTGACCACCGTGCTCGTTTGGGCTCGCGAAGTTTGTTTCCATAGCCAACGGTGGTGACAATTTCTCCAGCGGATATGAACTTGTCACTTACCCTTGTCGCCTGTTCGAGAAGCCCACCGGGGTTATTACGGAGATCTAGAACCAGGCCTTGGAGGGGTTTGTTCGATTTTTTGACCAGTTGTTGAAGGTGGTCTTCAAGGTCTCGCCCTGTGTTTTGTTGGAAGTTCTTGATCTTGATATAGCCAACATTGGAGGAGAGCAACTTACTCTCGACAGATTCAAGCTTGATACGCTCACGGACAATAGGAAAGCGTTTTGGGGTCGCCCACCCATCCCTGTCTACCCAGATGACAATTTCGGAGCCTTTGGGACCGCGAAGCATACGTACGGCCTCATCTACTGGCATGGATACGGTTGAAACGTCACCGATGCGGCTAATGACGTCCCCGGCCTTGAGTCCAGCCCTAGATGCCGGCGTACCGTCTATTGGGGAAATGATGGTTAGCTTTTCGTCGCGAATAGAAATCACTATGCCTAATCCACCGAACTCCCCTTTGGTCGATGTTTTCATTTCAGCAAAAGCTGCTGGTTTGAGCAGAATACTATGGGGGTCCAATGTGGATAGAGCCCCATTGACGGCCGCATATTCGATCAAGCGCACGTCGTCTTGTGGAGGCAAGTACTTCTCAAGAAAGCGAAAGACCTCACGGAGCTTTAGGTTGATTTCCCACAGGTTCTCTACGTCGTTTACAATGACCTTTCGGCGGCCCATAACCTCCACACTAAGAGAATCATTGTCGAGGGTTTCAACCAGGACTTCCGCTGTTTGGCGCTCGACTTCTTCGAGGGCTCGCACCAGCATCTTCCGTGGTTTTATGCGAGTGGGGTCTACATAATGGTCTTTAACGTGAAGAGCGACGTTCGACAGGACGGAGAGCGATGATAGCCGGTAGCCAGCGATGTTTTTGGCGCGGTTGTCTTCGTTGCTGACTGAGGCCGAAGAACTAGATGTTTCTCCGCCGACATGCGCCAAGGCTTCTTCCGCAGTTGTCGCTGCCGACTGTGCTCGAAGTAATGAGACTCGATACCCACCATAAGCCATGACGGTGCAGGTAGCGGCGAGCACCGCGGCTCGACCAAGAATCCGTTTTAGCAATGCGGGGCCTCTTTCTCTTCACGCTTGTTACTCACCACGGGACCTCTTGTAGGCTTGCTTGAGGTACATGGGGTTTACAAACTTGTGTTTCATTGTCTTGGTTTGTGACAAACCGAGTGATGCGGCATGGTGCATAGGCTGAAACATTCGCCACTCTTTCGAGTGGGGGGCTTTCTCCGGACAACAGCGCACTATTTGCCGAAGCATCATGTAGGGTCAACAAACCACTCGAACCAATACATTCCGTTAGCGAGATATTGTCGAGTGTGGTGGATAGGGGCGTATGAGTGACGAGGTTGCTTCTCTCGCTCCTTCTCGCCAGTAAATCTATCATCCCAGAGAGATCATCAGACGCCTTACCCGTGCTGATGGCAACAATATCGGCGCAGACGTTGTTAAACTCTTGGTTGATACCCGGTTTAACAGTACCCAGTGATCTATGGAGATGTGGGTTATTGTATTCTTTTTGTTCGAGGGTGTGGTGTAATGACCTTTGTTGCCTGCGAATTACCGCGATGTTCTGATTGGTGAAGCAGAGAAACCAACGAAATAGGAGTAGGTGTGGGGATTCTGCGAAAGGCTGCGGTGATTCTGCACCCATGGTCTTCACAATAGCGGCCCCAAAGGAGGTCGACAACTGTTCAGAGGGTAAACGCCTGGTTGGTTTGTTGGGGTGTATTAAAGCAACTCAAGCACTCGACTCGGGTGCTAGAATGCCCAGGGGCGAAGCGTGTCCGCCCCACTGGTTAAGTCACAACCTAGCTAGGGCGTCTCTTTAAGCTCCGGCCCGCGTATTGACTTGTTTCCTGCGTTTGTGAGGGGTTGGTGGCTTCGCCGCCCTCTCGGTCCCCTCGGCCGGGTACATCCAGTACCTTCCCTCCGAGGCTGACTCCTCACAAACGTGGGCTTTGGCGTCATCTCCCCAGCCGGAGGGTAAAGACACGCCCTAGCGGATTGGTTTTGGCCACTTTGCGGTTCGCACAAACTTATTTTGGCTACTTCATCTCTTGATGAGTAAGTCATTCCATGTGTTTGGGGGTCGCGGTTTTGGGGTTGCGTGGCCCTAGACTCTACAGTAAGCACGCTGGACGCTATGTCGGGCGGTGACTTCAAGTTGAAGTCAAAAGATCCGATACGCAGGAGAACTACAATGAAGCCTACCCCGCTTCAAATTATTAAGGACAAATTTGGTAGCCGTGCTGAGCTCGCTAAGCAGCTTTCTAGCATGGTTGACAAGATGCACGGTGATAGCTCAACCGCTCAGGTTAAGTCCCGGCTTTTGGGGCTTTCGAACCCGAAGCTTCTCCGCCTATATGCCGTAGAGCAGACTGTGCGAGAGCGGTTTGGTTCTAAAGATAAGCTTGTTGACGCCATTGTTGAAGCGCGTCTGACAGCGGGTCACACTGCTGATGAAAGCTTTAGGACGAAGATTTCCGGCTACTCCAAGGCTCGATTGCTGGATCTGACCCGACAAAAATTGGGTGCACGCTCTGAGAAGCTTACGGACGACGAAAAAGCAGCTCGGCGAAAGAAGCGTAAGAAAAGCTCATGAGTTGACCGGGCGCGAAGGCGTCTGATCAACGAGCAATCCCCTAAGAATAAACTCGGCGATTTCAGAGCCCACGACCTTGGGCTCTGGCGGAAGCTGCTCCCGTCCCTTGAGAATCCATTCCAGAGATATTTCATCGATCGCGCCAAAAAGTGCGCGACGGAATACCCCGGGGTGGAGCTCTTTACGGAAGATATCGCACTGTTGTCCCTCCTCCAAAATGGCTCCGAGAAGAGCCAGGTATCGGGCGAATCCCTTGGGGGAGTACTCTTTGATGAATCGAGCACTCTGCCTCAATTCTATAGTAAGTACCTGCATTAACTCTGGTTTGGCGGCAACGAGCTCAAGGTGGAATACGATATACCTCCGGAGTTTCTCTGCTGGGTCATCAATCTGATCAAGGATTTCCTGTAGGTCAGTGATGATGACCTCCATGCGCTCTTCGAACAACGAAATGAGGAGATCGTCTTTGGAGCGGAAGTAGAGGTATATGGTCCCATCTGCAACTCCGGCTGCGTCTGCAATCTCAGACACTTTGGCGCCAAAGAAGCCTTTGCGGGCGAATACGATGACAGCGGCATCAATAATGGCTTTCCGACGGTCCGCACGGCTAATGCGACGATTTACACTGCTCTGTTTGAGCTCGTCGACAGTCATGTCGTTTTCGAATACGGGCAGCTTTCGCCAAGGGCAAGACGGGGACGCACCTTATAGGGAATTGAGCTGGGGTCGGGCTTTACCTGGTGTGAGGACGGCAAAAAGTAAGTCTGCGACTGTATTGTAGATATTGGGCCGTACGGATGAAGGATCCAGGAAGCGCTGAACAAATATTCCATCGTAGGTTGCGAGGAAAATGCATGCCAGTTCTTCGGGGTGAATCGCTGGGTTGAAGTGCCCCTCCTGTTGGCCGGTCTCAATGATTTGTGCCGCGGAGCGTCGGTAGCCTTCATAGATTCGCTGGAAGCGAACACGAATCGCTTCGTCGCCGTCAGCGGTTTCGAGCAGGAGGCCTAGTAATAGTCGGAGTGTGTGGGAGTGATCATTGGCGAGTTCGTGATGAAGTTGAAGCAATCGCGCAAACCGGAGTGGGGGTGTAGGTTGTGCTAGTACTGCATCTCCCGCTCTGGACTCCCAAACAGACAAAGCCTGGTCAACAACCGTGAATAGTAGGTCCTCTTTGTTCTGAAAATGCCAGAAGATAGAGGATTTGCTCGTGTCAGCTTCCTTTGCTACGAGATCGAGTGAAGTACCTGCGTAGCCTCGTTCAGCAAAAAGACGAGCCGTCACATCAATAATGGTTTGACGAGTCTTTTCCCCTTGTTCCTTCCGCGGTCTCTGCATCCACTACTATCATGCGGTGAAAACATAGGCCGCGGCAAGTCAGTTGTTGTACTCGATGGTATGATTCGATAATTGAGGCAGTCAGGCTTTTTAAGAACCAAGTTGGGATTTAAGGCTCGACTTTCCCCTTCGTACTCTTCGCGCTTTACTGTGAGCAGGTTGTGCAAAGGCCTAAGGTATTAAGTCTATGGAGCATAAAAAATACACGGCCGCGGTGATTGGCGGCAGTGGATATGGAGGCGGGGAAATCATTCGTCGGCTTCTGTCTCACCCAACTGTCGAGCTCAAGCGGGTGACAAGCATCGATTATTTCGACCAGCCATTGTCTGCCGCTCATCTCAATTTGGAAGGACAAACCCATCTCTACTTTGAGAAAGTGTCCCCGTTAGAGGCGGCACAGGGGGTGGATGTAGCGCTCTTTGCTTTGCCTCACGAAGTTTCAGCTCGCACAATTCCAGAGGTGATAGCGGGAACCGAGGCTAAGATTATTGATCTTTCGGGAGCATTTCGATGCGCTCATGCAACTGCTTATGAGAAATGGTATGGCGTTTCACATCCTCATCCGTCCTACATCGAGCGGTTTGTATACGGGCTTCCAGAAGTCTTTAGGTCAGAAATTCAGCGGGCACGGTGTGTAGCCAATCCCGGCTGTTTTGCCACGTGCATCGAGTTGGGATTGTTACCTCTTGCGAAAGAAGGTTGGTTAAAGGGTGATATTGAAACGGTGGCTATGACCGGTTCTAGCGGTAGTGGTGCAGCGGCTCAGGTTGGCACACATCATCCTATCCGATCACTGAACATAAGATCTTACCAAACGTTAGGTCATACTCAAACGCCTGAGATTCAAGAAACGCTGCTAGCGATAGGCAAGCACGAGGTCCGCCTGTCCTTAGTTCCAGTATCTGCACCACTTGCTCGAGGTCTCTGGGCTACGAGTTTTGTTAGAGTTCCAGCTTTGATCTCGGAAGGTCAGATTAGAGAAGCCTTTGAAAGAACCTATGCTGATGAGCTTTTTGTGCGAATTCCGAGTGATCGACTGCCGGAAGTCGGTGCGGTGGTTGGTTCAAACTACGCCGAAGTAGGTGTTGTTCTAGGTGAGGTGGTTGGTGGTGAACGACTTCTGGTTTGTGTCTCAGCGCTTGATAACCTCATCAAAGGTGGGGCGGGACAGGCTGTGCAAAACATGAATCTTGTTTTGGGGGTTGATGAAAGGCTAACCTTAGGGGACCCCGGCAGCTGGCCATGAGAGTATCTTTTGCATCGCGCACTACCGTTGTTAAACTTGGTGGGGAACTGCTGTTTGACGAAAATGCTGACGAGCTGCTAAGTATTTTGGTTTCCCTTCGAGCCCGAGCCCGAGCGGGTGACCATATTGTTTTGGTTCACGGGGGTGGCCCGCAAACGAGTGCGCTTATGGGGCGCTATGGGCTTGAGCCGCAAATGATTGAAGGTCGTAGGGTCACCGATGAAATGACGCTTCGGATACTTATGCAAGCGGTAGGGGGTGAGGTAAACACACGGTTGGTCAGTAAGTTTATTTGTCTTGGTGTTGGAGCCGTTGGGTTGAGTGGGGTGAGTGGGCGTTGTGTTCTTTGTGCTAAAGAGCCGGCTCAGTTGCTGGTTTCTGAGCCAGGAAAGCGAGTGGACTACGGATTCGTAGGAGAAGTCATTCGCGTAGATGAAGACTTTATTCTTCAATTTTGCAGGCAGGGCATAGTCCCGGTCCTTGCTTGTCTTGGGGTAGATGAAAGCGGACAAGTATACAATGTCAATGCAGATACTCTCGCTGCCGCGGTGAGTGTGGCGCTCAAGTCGGACCATCTATTACTTATTACGGGTGCACCAGGTGTCCTTCAGAATCTTGACGATCCGCAGACGAGATGGAGTAAATTACGGGTATCAGAGGCTCAGAAGGCTATTGCCGACGGCCGAATTCGCGGGGGCATGATCCCCAAAATTAGGGAGGCATTTTCAGCTCTTTCGGGGGGCGTAGGCGAGGTCCATATTCTTGGGCAACTGAGAGATGGCGATATAGAACGAGCTCTAGAGAGTCCTGGCGAAATAGGTACCGTGCTGATACCTTAAATGTGTGGGCAAACCAAGAGAACCGCTGGACTTGAGTCCAAGGGCCGGTTCGTTCTTCGCTTTGCGACCACTGGCTGACGTGAGAGCACCGAGAGGAATACTACCTTGGTGTTGCTCATAGTCTTGTGCGGGTTTGGACTTAAGCTAAACCATTTGGTATTCTGTTCTAGCTGTGTCTTTAACGGCAGAAGTGATTGATAATGGTTCCCTGATTTACCTGAGTGTTTTGCTTCGGGGAATGTTGACCATAACTAGCATGCTGACAAGCCAGGGTGGGTCGTCGCTCGATGAATATTTGGATGCCTCGGAGGTTCAACAGACCCTTCGCGAAGTTTTGTAACTCATCCTAGCAGGCATGTGATGACCGAACGACTGTACCCTTTGCAGCCTTTTTGTTGAAGATACGCCAAAGCCACTTGAATTGATTCTGTAAGAATCAACAAGAGGTCGCGCAGCGGGGTATAGCCCGGCGTAGAAGCAGGAACTTGGGTTCAAGCCAAGTGATTTCTGCTGTACTATGGCGTGTCCTCAAACGCGGGCTGCGGAGCTGACGCCGTATCCCGGATGTGTGAGGGGTTGGCGCCGGAGGGAGGGGTAAAGACAGGCCTTAGCCAGGGCTACGAATGGTCAGTGGTGGTGCCTCAATCGGAACCTCTGGTTTAAGCATATCCAGCAAAGCGCTTGAGTCATTCACGGGTAGCTTACACGTGCCTTCGAAACAAACGAATGCAGTAGCTTTTTCGTTGAGGGGAACTTTGCCTTCTAACCACGGTACGATTGGGGTCAGTGAGTTGAGGGTTGCCTGATCACCAATGATACGAACGCTATTGGGGATAAATGTTTTTCTGAGTGTGTCGACCAGATCTTCACCACCATCTTTGGGGTGAGTGACAATTACAATTTGACGGGCTTTATCGAGTCTCCAGTCTAGTGCTTGGGCCATTTTTGGGTTCTGGACTGCCCCGTTATTGAGGAGTTTTGCAAAAGCCAGAATAGTTTTATCAGCGAGCTCCCTGTATTGCTCCTCTAGGGTTAATGTATGAATCCGAAGGAGGTTGAGGGCAGCAACAGAATTACCAGATGGTTGTGCGCCATCATAGCTGGGTTTGTCTCGAACTAATAGCGTTTCAGATTGGGTTGAGGTGGCGAAGAATCCACCCTGAGTTTTATCCCAAAATTGGGTCAGCATGCGTTTCGATAGATCTAAACTAATCTCTAGCCACCGAGCTGAACCTGTGACTTCAAATAGATCCAGAGCGGCCCCAACCATATACGCGTAGTCTTCAAGAACGGTCTGACCAGAGGTCTTTCCCCGCCTCCAAGCCCGCATGAGCTCCCCGTCATTGTCACGGAGTTCATTGAGTACGAACTCCATAGCTTTGACAGCCGCGTCCAGGTACTTCTGTTCTCCGAGGACAAAAGAAGCACGAGTCATGGCGGATATCATGAGCGCATTCCATTCGGTTAAGATCTTGTTGTCCAAGAGCGGATGTTCTCGTTGCTCTCGGGCAATGTATAACTTGTTGCGAGCCACCCGAAGGCTTTGTTGCACGGACTCGATGCTAACTTTTTGTTCTGAAGCAATATGTTCCACCGATTTGGCGAGGTGGAGAATATTTTGCCCCTCGAAGTTTCCCTCTTCTGAGACGCCATAGACCTCAGAAAATAGTTTTGCATCGGGGGGGGCGAGTGTCTTCATGATCTCAGCTTTTGACCAGACGAAGAACTTACCTTCGACACCCTCGGAGTCGGCGTCGGTGGCAGAATAGAACCCACCTCCTTCGTTGGTCATTTCGCGAACGACGTAGTCGAGGGTGTCGCGCAAGACGTTTTCGAATGAGGGGTCGAGCCCATTCTGAATGGCTTCGGCAAGCAATATAGATAGCTGTGCATTGTCATAGAGCATCTTTTCGAAATGAGGCACAAGCCACTCGCGGTCAGTAGAGTATCGAGCAAAGCCACCCCCGAGGTGATCGTATATTCCACCGGCAGACATTTTCTTGAGGGAGAAAGCAACAATTTGCTTAGCTTGTTCATCATTGCTGCGGAGACCATAACGAAGCAGCAACTCGTAGGTGCTGGGACGAGGAAATTTAGGAGCACGGTGAAAACCGCCCCAAACCGGGTCAAATGCGCGGGCGAGGAACTGCGCGGCGCTAATCAAGGCATTCACGGTGGGTAGTTCATCGGGGACTTGAGGTTGAGTGGCTTTCTGGAGAGCGTCCAGCCATTCGCTAGCCCCGGAAAGAACCCGATCTCGCTCATTTTCCCAAGCCTCCGACATTCGCCGCAGGATGGACAGGAACCCTATCCGGGCTCCCCGATCACCATCTCGGGGAGGAAAATAAGTTCCGGCAAAGAAAGGATGCCCATCAGCGGTCATAAACACCGTCATGGGCCATCCCCCTCCGCCAGTCGCCATCTGTACGGCCGTCATGTAGACCGCATCCACATCCGGGCGCTCTTCTCGATCAACTTTGATCGCTACGAAGTGACGGTTAATGTATTCGGCGATCTCAACATCTTCAAAGGATTCACCTTCCATCACGTGGCACCAATGGCATGTGGCGTACCCGACACTGAGGAGAATCGGTCGGTTCAAGGCTCGAGCGGCCGCGAAGGCTTCTTGTCCCCACGGGAACCAGTTGACCGGATTATGAGCGTGCTGGAGCAGGTAGGGACTGATACTGTGAATAAGACGATTGATGTATTTGGGTTCGCCAGCGGTCCTCAGGTGATGGGTGCGTGGTACATAGTTTTTTGGTTGGGCCTCTAGGGCTGATACGAGCTCTCTTGAAAGAGATGGTGGGAATGGATCCAGACCAGGGAGGGAAATATTTGCCACGGTGGGCATCTGAGAACCTCTGATGGACGCTCCTAGACCAGCAAAAATGCACACCGAGATGAGCAGGATCGGCAAGCCTATGCGGACGGCCCTCTGGCGATGTTTGGGAGTCACGAGGACACGATTGCCTACTTCGTCAGAGGGCGCAAAGGGCAATCACTTTGAGTAAGCCTATGAAGGTGGCGATCAATAGGCCTCAGCCATGAAGCAATATGCGCAAAGCTGTTACTTAAGCAGCGGCTATGCTGCCTTACTGTTGTGTGGCTTATTGTGCGACTTTTTTGTCTCCGGAGGAGATGGCGTTGGAGGTGCGGAAGGAGAAGGAGGCTCATCGGGATGATGCCATCGGGAAAGTTCACCGAGAGACTTCAAAGCCTTTGAAACATCTATCTTGTCCGAACGAAGGATCTTTTTGAGCTCATCAAGGAGGCTGGGACGAGCATCTAGAAATGCGCGAGCTTTCTCTCTACCTTGACCAAGCTTCAGCTCTCCGAGGGCAAACCAGGCGCCGCTTTTGGAAAGAAGATTTTTTTCGAGGGCTAAATCAATGGTTTCTCCACTCTGGGAAATACCGCGTCCATACATAATATCGAATTCTGTATCCCTGAAAGGGGGAGCGAGCTTGTTCTTTACAACTTTTACCCGAACTCTGTTGCCCATGGTCCGTTCGCCGTCTTTGACCGAGCCGATGCGGCGAATGTCTAGTCGGACTGAGGCGTAGAATTTTAGCGCCGTACCACCAGTGGTGGTCTCTGGAGAACCAAAGGTGACCCCGATTTTTTGGCGCGTTTGATTGATAAATATGAGGGTGCTTCGACTCTTGGCGGCATGGCCGGTCAGTTTTCGCATCGCTTGCGACATCAGTCGAGCTTGCAGACCCATATGGGCATCACCCATATCTCCTTCAATCTCAGCCCGTGGTACGAGTGCGGCTACGGAATCCACTACCACGAGATCAATGACTTCACTTCTCAAAAGAGTTTCAACGATCTCAAGAGCTTGTTCTCCGTTATCTGGCTGGGAAATAAGAAGCTGCTCGATGTTGATGCCCAAAGCTCTGGCGTATCGTGGATCAAGAGCGTGTTCCGCGTCGACGATTGCGCCTACCCCTCCTTCGCGCTGCACCGCGGCAAGTGCATGGAGCGCTAAGGTGGTTTTTCCGGAAGCTTCGGGCCCATAGATCTCAATTATGCGTCCACGGGGCAGTCCGCCAACGCCTAAGGCCCGGTCCAAACCTGTCGAACCGCTGGCTATTACCGGTATGGGTTCGTCGATTTGTGGATTGGCACCCAACATCATAATAGCGCCTTGTCCAAATCGCTTTTCTACTTCGGAAATAGCGTTTCGAATGCTTTCGAGTTTGTTCTTAATCAATAGTAAAATCTCCCGGTAGCCCAAATGAGCCACGGGGTGTCACTCCGCAAAGGTCGTGCCGAAATGCTACAGCAGGAGGAGTTTAGGCCTCTTTCCGATTTCCGGAATGGGACCTGACGAGGCCGGTTGGTTGAACCAAGACACGCCCTAGATGAATTGGCGATCGAGTGCTATCGCCCGTTCAAGTCGTTTGAGGTAGACGGCTCGAGGTACTTCTTCGGCCCCTAGGGAGAGCATGTGGCTTGTAGCCTGCTGAATATCCAACAGTACAAAGCCTTTGTCTCGGAGTCGTTCAACGAGATACACCACCGCTGTTTTTGATGCATCAGAGCATCGAGAGAACATTGACTCCCCAGCGAAGAAACCGCCTATTGCCACCCCATAGAGCCCCCCCACGAGCTTTCCGTTCTTCCAGCTCTCGACGGAGTGAGCATGACCCGCTTTGTGCAGATGAATGTAGGCCGTCGCCAGCTCGTCGGTAATCCATGTTGTTGGCCGGTCGGGAGCGATAGCTGCACACTGAGTAACAACGTCGCTGAAAGCGGTATTAAACCGCACCTCGAAGGTTTTCCGGCGAATCGTCCTCGCTAAGGAGCGGGATACGTGCAGCTGGTCTAGCTCCAAAACTGCCCTAGGGTCCGGGGAGAACCAGGTCATCAGGTCTTCGGCAAATATAGGCCATGGGAAGATACCCCGCTGGTAGGCCACCAGAAGGCGGTCAATGGAAAGATCCCCGCCAATGGCAACCAGACCATCAGCCGAGGCCGTCTCGGGTGGGGGGAAGGCAAGTTCGCTGGTCAAAATCGCGACCACGGGGGGATTGTTGCTGCCTGGACACTCCAGGTCGAGTCTCCTCTTTTTGATGTTCAATTTCGTGTGGGTGTGCAAGGAACCCTTTTCACGACAGCCTGAGTCGGCTTCGTTCTAGCTAGGGCGTGTCTTCAAACTCCGGACCGCGTTCTGAATTGTATCCCTCATTTGTGAGGGGTTGGTGGCTTCGCCCCCTTTTGGGCTCCTCGGTTAGGTACATTCCGTACCCTCCCTCCGGGGCCTACCGTTCACAAATGCGGGATACGGTGCCATCTCCGCCGCCGGAGTTTGAAGCCACGCCCTAGATAAATTTATGACTGCTATTGGTTTTTCGTGCCCACGTTGCTGCTGACTCGCTTCGGTTACGTCTGCGGATATGTGTTCTCTTGGCGTGAACACGGAGGCCTACTGGCTAGCAGGCCATCGGAAAAGTGGGAGGGGTGATCCGCGAAGTATCTTTTCCGTGGAACGCTCTGGATGAAGAGGGCGCATACCGGGCGTATGCAACCGATGAAAGGCGAAGCCGGTCCGGACGTTCCACGGAAAAAGGACCCGCGAAGCGCTTAACTCACTTTTCCGATGGCCTGCTGGGGCGTGCCTTTAAGCTCCGGACCCCGTTCTGCCTTGTTTCCTACGTGTGTGAGGGTTCGGTGGCTTCGCCACCCTTCCAAGTCCCTCGGCCGGGTACAGCCCGAACCTTCCTTCCGGGGTCGATCCCACACGCACGCTAGATACGGCGTCATCTCTCCCGCCGGAGGGTACAATACACGCTCCAAAGCTTATCGATGCACACCGGCTGGTCTGGGCTACGAGGGTTGGGTGAGATATTTATCCCTATAATACTCTTCGGGCTGAATAAGATTGGCCATGGATCGACAGGCTCGTTTCCCTCAAGCATATCTTTATGGCCAACCTGGAACTATTGCGAAGTACCAGGTTTGGTAGTGCCCCTCCTCCGTGGCCGGATCCTTACACACGCGGGATACGGCGTCATCTCCCCCGCCGGAGGGTAAAGACACGTCTGGTGAAGACAGAGGCGGTCAAGTTGTAGTGACAGATAGTGATGCACGAAGGCATTCTAGAGCTAGAATATGCATACAAATGTGTCTACAGCAAAGCCCACTTGGTTAGAATCACCAAGTGGTCGCGCAGGGGGGCATAGACCGGCGTAGAAGCAGGCACTTGGGTCCAACCCAAGTGATTTCTGCTGTATTTGCTTGCGCTGGTTGCTAGCTTTGTGAGAGCGCACAAGTATGACGGATGAGGCTACAGCGATCATCGCGGACGCTATCGCTGCACTCAAAGCAGAGGCTGCTGATATTCAGGGTAAGATTGTGGCGCTTGAGGGGGCTCTGGGGGGTGATGCTGTTGAAGGTTCCGTTTTAGCCGTTGGGCCCTCCCGTCGATCAATACCTACTGATGGTCGTCGTAGACGTAAATCTCTGGCCCCTCCTTCTGTGGTGAAAAGAGCTCAAGTTTCTCTTCCTAGGGATGAAAGAGTAAATGAAAGCAAAAAGCTTGATGAAGGGACCAATAAACGTTCCACTTCATGGACACCCGAGAAAAAGCAAGCAGCCGCTGAGCGTATGCGTAAGTATTGGGCTGATCGTAAGAAATAGTATTGAGTTGTAGAGCTGCGTTCGGTCCTTGGCTAGCTTAAGTTTCACAATGCCGAATTCTATGAATATAGAACTGATGAACATCAACGGGAACGCCAATTACTGGGGTTCCGATAATGTAGTGCTTCCACGAGATAGCTGTCTTGGATACGGCACTCTCCGGCTAGGTCGGCTATCGTACGGGCCACCCGTAGGACACGGTCTAAACCTCTTGCGGACATACCCAAAGATCGGGCTGCGTTCCTTAGTAGTGCGCGAGACGATGTACTAAGATGCGCATCACCGCGAAGTAGGTTTCCGGATAGTTCTGAGTTGGTACAACCACCTCGATCAATTTGACGTTTATGGGCGGCTTTTACCCGCAAACGGATCGATTCAGAAGCCTCCCCCGGTGGTGCATCAAGGAGTTCCTCGGGGGTCAGGCTCGGAGTCTCAGCAATGAGGTCAACGCGATCCAGCAGAGCTCCAGAGAAGCGTTGTGCATACTTGTGCATGTGCTCAGGTGAACATTTGCATCGACCGGATGAATGCCCATACCAGCCACACGGACAAGGGTTTGCTGCACCCACGAGCATGAAGGCAGCAGGTAACCGCACGGTCTGTTTGTATCGAGAAATAACAACTTCGTGGTCTTCGAGTGGTTGCCGCAAAGATTCGAGAATACGCCGAGGCATTTCGGGGATTTCATCAATAAAGAGAACTCCTCCATGGGCTAGGGTTACTTCACCGGGTTTTATGGGTTGTCCTCCTCCGAGTAAACCGGCTGAAGAGATCGTATGGTGAGGGGCTCGAAACGGTCGGCAGGTCACCAGTCCTTTGTGGTCTCCGATCAGACCGGTTGCTGAACGGATACGGGTGAGCATAATCTGCTCCTCCGTTTGCAAGTCGGGTAAGATTGAAGGTAAGCGTTGGGCCAGCATGGTTTTGCCGCAGCCAGGGTTTCCGATGAGGAGGAGATTGTGGCGACCAGCAGCGGCTACTTCCATGGCCCGCCTGGCCTGGTATTGTCCCCGTACATCTTTGAGATTGGGCAACCGTTGTTGATCTTCTGAGGTATCGAGTGCTTTGGGGGAAGGCAAAACATACTCTCCGTTTAGGTGCCGAACGAGTTGAGTTAGGTTAGGGCTAGCAATCACTTGGAGACCTTCTATAACTGCTGCCTCAGCGCCATTTGGTTCGGGAACAATGAGTGTAGAATACCCAAGTGTGCGGGCGAGCTCAGCCGCCGGAAGAATACCTTTGACCGGACGTAAATTGCCCGAAAGCGCCAACTCACCGATGGCTATTGTATGGCTAAGGTTGGGAAAATGAAGAAGCTTAGCGGCAGTGAGTAAGCCCAAAGCCATCGGGAGATCCAATCTGGTGCCATCTTTCCGGAGATCTGCCGGAGCTAGGTTGATCGTGATACGTTTGTGCGGCAAATAGAGTTGGCTTGCTCTCAACGCTGCATGTATGCGGTGTCGTGCTTCTTGAACCGCAGTGTCCCCGAGACCAACAATACAGAAATGGGGGATGCCTTGGGACAATTCCACTTCAACCTCAATGGGGTGCGCGTCGATTCCAACAAGAGTTGTGCCGAAGGTGGTGGCAAACACGACCGACGAATAGAGCAAGCAGCTTGCCAAGCTCATAAGGTCAAAGAGAGATATATGCGCCTGTAAAAATATGCATTTAGCGACTATTGTGATGGTTGGCACCTCAACTAAGACCGCTTTTCGAAGCTAAAACGATTTTCGGAGTTGGTTCTGGGCTAGACAACCATGCGCTAGCGTCATGAGTTGCTGCAATGGGATCATGTGCCGAGTCCGCTTTTTATATTATTGAGGGCGCGATTGCTGACCTTCGACTTCGTCCATCCTATCTGTTTTTCCCAGTGGCTGCGGGGAGAGGGATCGAAGTCAGCGGATGGTTATGGTTGGCACAAACTCGTGGTCTATTTGGGGCATGGGTTGGGATAATGATGATTTTGGTTGCGTTGTTGTCTCATGCTTACCTAGCCACCCCTCCCGCCGGTGCGTGGTCTCGTTCATGGCCGTGGGATTGGCTTACAAGTATGGGGCTGAGTGGTGTTCGGGGGTTCTTGGTGGGCTTTGTATTGGCGTTTCCACCGATAATTTTACTCGCAGTTTATGCGCGATTGGCTACCGACTCGGAGCGGGCAGTCTTGTTTCTCATCGGACTACCAGTGGGTTTGGCCGCGTTGGTGGCTGCGTTTTTCGTGACCGTGAGAAGTGTGTTGATGCCGGTGCTGGGAGAGAAAAATAGATGGTTTCGCACTATTGGTGTGAGTTGGCGACTGACGGCCAGTGCGCGGATGACCCAGTATTTGGTGGCCCTGGTGATCGTATGGGGATTGGAGTTGATGGCTGCTCTGTTGGTGGCGGCGTTACTCGGCGGCGATTCACCGGCTGAACTAGGCGAGCGCTCATGGGGAGAACTCACCGATTTGGAGTTATACGGGATTGCTGCGTGGCGTCTAGTGGACCTCCCAGTGGAGTTGTTGGCCGGTCGGGTTCGCTGGTATGGATTGAATACCGCCGATTGTCGTTGCAAGACTGCGTGAGCTCATCACAATGGAACTGTGAATCGGCGTCCAGCAACCATCAAAAGCCAAGCGGAAATTGAGGCCATGCGTACCACCTGCAAGCTTGCAGCTCGTATTCTCAAGATGGCTGGGGAGCTTGTTAAACCCGGTGTATCGACTGAGGAAATCAATGAAGCGGTCCATACCTACACAGTTGAGGCCGGTGCGATTCCTGCTCCCCTCCACTATGGTGCGGATGTGGCTAGGGGTATACCGCCGTTTCCTAAATCAGTGTGCACTTCTGTTAACGATGTCATTTGTCATGGAATACCATCTTCGCGAGAAATTCTCCGGGACGGGGATATCGTAAACATTGATGTTACCTGTATTTTAGATGGCTTTCATGGAGATACCAGTCGAACTTTTCTTGTTGGGGAAGTAAGGCCGGAGGCTTGTCGGCTCGTAGAAGTGAGCTACGAATGCATGATGCTTGGTATCGAGACGGTCAAGCCGGGAACCCGCACTCGGGATATTGGCATAGCCATCGAAAATCACGCTAAGAAGTATGGCTACGGGGTTGTTGAGGAGTATGTTGGTCATGGCATCGGAAGAAACTTTCATGAAGAACCCCAGGTGCCACATTATCGATCTCGAGGTGAGAATCCCCGTTTGCGGCCAGGAATGACATTCACGATAGAACCGATGATCAATCTAGGGGCCAAAGAGACGGTTCTCGATCCGGATGATCATTGGACGGTCCGTACCGCTGATGGTTCATTGTCTGCGCAGTTTGAGCACACGATCCTAGTGACCGACCATGGTCATGATATTCTTACTGACTGGGCTAAACTCTCCTGAACGGTTGGTTTTGAACTGGAAGGCTAGGTACCATGACCTTGCCGCCCCCCCCACCTTTGGGCTGGATAATGGTAACTTCACGCCTGGTGAGGCGACTTGAGGAAAAGATTCGGATCGGAATCGTCGGCCTGGGCTCTGTCGGTCAGGATATGGCTCGTGCAGCTCTGGAAGATAAACGGGTCCGTTTGGTGGGGGTTACCGATAGGGATCGGATCAAAGCGGGACGGGATCTGGGTGAAATTATCGGTGAAGGACGAGTCGGGGTCCGCGTTGATAGTCAGATTGAGTCGATGTTGAGCCGGGCTCGTCCCGAGGTTGCGGTGGTGACGACTACGTCGGAGCTCTCGGGCTTGGGTGACACCTTAGAGAGTTGTCTTAAGTATGGCGCACACGTGGTCACTTCCTGTGAAAACTTGGCTGACACTGAACAGGCTCTTCCCATTCTTCCCGAGGGGATTGATGAGCGAGCTCGAGAGGCAGGCATAGTTATTCTTGCAACCGGAGTTAATCCCGGTTTTGCGATGGATCGCTTGCCGGTTATGTTGGCGCAAGCCACCCGTAACATACGCAGAATTCGGGTCGCAAGGGTTGTTAATGCTTCTTCTCGCCGAGCGCAGCTTCAGGCCAAAATTGGGGTGGGTAGGCATCCATCTGAATTTGCGGAAGGTATACGGGAAGGGCGGCTGGGGCATTCTGGTTTGACGGCAAGCTTGCGTTTGGTTGCCAAAGGTCTCGGGCTGACTTTGGAGAAAACGGCGGAGGCTTTTTCGCCGGTTATAGCTGCCCACACCATGTCCTCTACCCTCGGTGAAGTGCCGCCGGGACGGGTACGAGGTATCTATCAGATCGCGCGAGGTTATCGCGCGAATAGGGAAATGATCACCCTGGAGCTGACTATGGCTCTGGGAGAATCTAAGCCCCGAGATACCATCGATATTGTGGGTGAGCCACCTATTCACTTTGAGGGTGAGCTAGCCGGCGAAGAATGTACAGTAGCGACTATTCTCTCCGCGATTTCAGTGGTTGTAAACATGCAGCCTGGCCTGCGAAGTGTGCTGGATGTTCCGCTGGAGCAGCCAGAGGAACCGCTGGAGTCTTCACCAGCCAAGCGCAATATGGTACTGCCGGGCGCGGCGAGGCTTGAGCGGGGGGCCTCCTCGGTCAGACATCGTAAACGAAGAGCCCCCATTCGGAAGGGGCATCACATTCCGATGGAGCGAAAGATAGCTCTACGCAAGCGGGCTGCGGAGAGGTTCAAGGCTCGCCGAGGTGCCAATCGTGGACACCAAGAATGATGGACCAAAATCCACGTGGGCAGATTGCCTTATTCGTACGCTTTTTAAAGTTGGTCACCCAGTGTACAGAAGGTTAAAACCCTTCCTGTTTCCTATAACCCGCGGATCATGCCTGGCCATTTGGTGTCAAGGGCAGGTATTGGTCATAAAAAATTCCTACCTTCCATATTACTCTTTTCCAGGAGGTGGCATCGCCCCGGGTGAACAACCGCTGGTGGCGGCCGTTCGTGAATGTTTCGAGGAAGTAGGTATTCGGACTGCACCGGAGCACGTTAAACTCGACTTTGTGGAGGAGCTGCGATGGAAAAACACCCTGGATACGGTGTGGGTCTATCACGTCCGCCTCGAGAAGTGGCCAGATGTGCGTATCGACAATCGAGAAGTTATTTCTGCGTCTTTCATGGACCCATCAACGGCGTTGCGACATCGGCTGTTTCCGCCGGTCCGAAAGCACATTGAGCGCCGCGTGTAGTTACCGGCTGCATTATCAGAGGTCGTTTTAGTTATGGATAGTAGTATTTTCGCGCGGCGACGCTTCATGATCCTCTCCGGGGTGCTGTTAAACGGCGTGCTAGCCCTGACTACGGCGTGGATGGTAGAATCAGACCGTCCCACAATTGAAGCCTCATTTGCGTCTGGTTTGCCGTCCGATATGTTGGTCATCCGAAATCAACAAGCAAAAACGAAGGTGGAACTTGTGTTGGACAACCGATACGTCCTACGGCTCGCTGAGTTCAGTGCGGGCATGCACGGAATTGATGTTCAGCAAGCATTTCGGGACAAAGAGCACCTGACCCCAGACTCGGGATATGTACCTCGACATCTACGAATAATATTTCAGGATGGGGAAGAAGAAATAGTGGTTCAAGAGGAGCCCTGACAGCTGGTTGATTTGGCGGCGTGGTTATAAGTTGACGGTTGGCTTCCGCGGGACGCGAATTAAAGAATTTCGGGCGTATACTGGCGATCAACGGTGCAGGAGACCAGAAATCCCGCCGGATGGTTGTTGGCCAAACCAACCGGCTACTATTGGGGTGTAGGCTTGTTAGTTGCGCATCCTAGGTGTGTTGCTCTTTGCGCCAAAGAACTATCGCGAACAGCCAGGAGAACCGGAATATTTTGTTTCGGGGGAGGTTCGTCTCAGCTAGCGGAGGAGATTCGGGGGGGACCGTGTTACCGGGCATTCTGGTACTTGATGAACTAGCAGGCCATCGGAAAAGTGAGATGGGTGATCCGCGAAGTATCTTTTCCGCGGACCGCTCCGGATGAAGAGGGCGCATACCGGGCGTATGCAACCGATGAAAGGCGAAGCCGGTCCAGACCTTCCCCGGAAAAAGGGCGAGCGAAGCGCCTAACTCACTTTTCCGGTGGCCTGCTAGGGCGTGTCTTTAACCTCCGGCGGCGGAAATGACGCCGTATCCCGTGTCTGTGAGGGGTCGGTCACGGAGAGGGAGGGTACGGGGTGTACCGCCGCCCTTGAGCTGGATGCCTCTTGCCTGGGCTGCTCGAGAGGGCGATGATGGGATTCTGTCTGCACCCGGCCCGGTGCGCATTGATGTTCCCGCGGAGCAACGCGGGTTCCCGGCGGTGGCTTGCCGCCGTCGGCCAGGAGAAACGAAGCGTGAGAGTTGAAATGGCTCGTGGTGGCGGTCCGCTGCTGTGGCCGGGGCCGAGGGGCCCGAAAGGTGTCGAAGTCTCCGACCTCTCACAGGCGCAGAAAACAAGTCAGAACGCGGTCCGGAGGCTAAAGACACGCGCTAACGTTAGACCGGGACCATTTTAGCAAAACGCACTAAGCAAATCATAGTGAACTTCAGTAGCACCGGACAGTGGGCGGGGAATGTGCTAGGCGACGGCTGTGTTGGGCAAGTTTCAAGAGCTGGCTAAAGAAATCCCAAGCTTGTGGGTCAATCGGGAATTAGAGCCGGTTGTGGAACCTATGAATGTAGCTATTGTTGGATGCGGATATGTTGCTGATTTGTATATGCGCAACTTTGTGCTCCACCCGGAGCTTCAGCTGAGTGGCGTTTACGACCGCATCATAGAGCGGCGAGACAACTTTTCGAACTTTCACTCCGTGGGTATCTACCCTTCGTTAGAAGAGATTTTGAACGATCCAAAAGTGGATATTGTTCTAAATCTCACGAACCCAAGCTCCCACTATGAAGTATCAAAAGCCGCACTCCAGGCACATAAGCATGTGTACTCCGAAAAACCACTCGCGATGAGTTATGAACAGGCGGAGGAGTTGGTTTCCTTCGCCAAAACCCAAGGGCTTGAAATAGTAGCGGCTCCGTGCAACGTCTTGTCCGAGTCTGCTCAAACCCTGTGGAAGGCGCTTCGAGAAGAAAAGATAGGCAGAGTTCGAGCAGTATACGCGGAGATGGACGACGGCATGGTTCATCGGATGGCGTTTCAGCGGTGGGTGAGTGAGTCAGGTATTCCGTGGCCATATAAGGACGAATTTGAAGTGGGATGTACACTCGAGCATGCCGGCTACTATTTGGGATGGCTTTTGGCCTTTTTTGGTCCGGTCACGACCATGACCTCATTTTCGGAAACGGTGGTAGAAGATAAGCTTGCTAACGAAGTGCTGGACGTTAATGCTGCGGACTTTTCAGTAGCTTGCCTAAAATTTGCCTCGGGGGTAGTAGCCCGGCTGACCTGTAGTATTATTGCTGAGCATGATCATGAGCTGAAAATTTACGGTGATCGCGGTGTACTTTTTACTGAGGACTGCTGGCGATATCGTTCCCCGGTCTATATAAAAAAGCGGATAACCATTCGGAGAAAAACTCTAGTGACTCCGTGGAAAACTAAAGTTTCTTTGCAGGGCAAAGCATTGCCGCTCAACGCTCGGCAGGGCCCAGCACAGATGGATTTTTGCCGTGGTCTTGGAGAGATGGTAAAGGCTATCCGTGTGGGTCGAAAGCCTCGGTTGTCATCTGAATTTTCGCTGCATGTCACAGAGTTGGCGTTGGCTATTCAGAATGCGGGGAATGAACAGGCGGTGTATAAACCAAGATCGACTTTTGAGCCCATGGAGCCCATGCCGTGGGCTACATAAAGAAAATAAGTTGAGTGGTAGTTTGGAAAGCCTCGGTGTCCTCGCCGTTGAATGATATTAGATAGTTACCATCAACTTGGATACCCAAAAAGAGATCTCGCCGAATTTTGAACTCGATTCCGCCAAGGAGTCCCGGCCCCCATTGAGTCACACTGCTCAAACTGGTGTTGAAGACTAAATGAAAACAACTAGCCACACCCAAAAAAGGGCGTAGGCTATCGGTCCAAATATAGTATCGCGCATCAATAGGGGTGAGGTGTAGCACTATATTGGTGCGATTTTTGGGGGTGACATCTCCGCGAAAGGAGATGAGAGACCGTGCGGTAAGCCACCAGTGATCGCTGATTTTGAAACCACCTCGTGCACCGAAGTTTGCACCGTGGGAAATAAGCCCAAGATCGTCCTCGATGAACTGGTATCCGGCTTCTATCCCAAATTGTTGGCTTTGATATTGGGCGTACCCTTGAGATGTGCCTAGGTTACAACTGCCTATATATATCAAGACAGTCATCCGTATTGAATTCTTTTTGAAGGAGGTCATTTCTTATATGTATAGTAACTATAAACAACGTGGGTAGTTATGTATTTAAGGAGTATGGTGTGTTCGCAGGTAAAGCGTCAGGAGCAGTGGGTATTATTATCGGTTGTAAGCGGATGGATGTTGGTATGTGCTTCATGTGTAAACCATGTGATTCATTCCCATGCGGTGAAGCATCAGAATGTGGCTATACGTTACTTGGAGGATGGTAAGTGTATTAAGGCGGAAGAGCGGTTTCGTTTAGCCTTGGAATACGGGGACCAATTTGCTCATCCCCATAACGGACTAGGGATGGTAGCCTTACTTTGTAGAAGTGACCTAGACCAGGCAGCTCAGCATTTTAAAGATGCCTTAGCTATTGATGATGACTTTGCCGAGGCTCACAATAATTTAGGAACAACTTTTTTTCGCCGCAGCCCCTCGCAATATAGAGAAGCCTGTGAACGGTTTGAGGCGGCGATTGAGATCAATCCGGCCTATTTGGATGCCCGAGAGAACCTGGGTATGTGCCTTGTTCGTTGGGGCGTAGAGCAGGGGGAAAAGGGGAATACGGCCGCCCGAAAGAGACATTTTAGAAAAGCTCGTAGTCATCTGCTTCGCTTAAGAGAACTATCCCCCACAAATACTAATGCCGAACACCACTTAGGTTTTATGCACCTGAGCATGGAGCGATACGAAGCGGCTGAACGTCATTTTCAGCGTTGCTTGGAGATCGATACTGACAAGTCCGCTTGCGCCTACAATTTGGGGTATGTGTACCTTCTCTCTGGGCGTTGCTGGGACGCCATCCGGTTGTTTTTCTCTGTGCTCCGTGACCCACAAGCCGTAGATACGGCAGTGGGTGCCGGGCGCAACGTGAGGGTGGCTTATGAGTTATGTGCTGCAAAAGATCATGTTATCCAGTTGTTCTTAGACCGTATTCGCTTAGCGTTTGAAGATCCTGGTCTCCATGACGAGTTGGGAAAATTGTACCTGGAGCGGGGACTCAATCGTCAGGCAATCCAAGAGTGGAAGAATGCTCTCGCCCTCGATCCGAGGTATTGTCAGGGGCACTATCAGTTGGCAAAGGAAGCGAATCATCGGCGAGACTTGGTTACGGCGCGCCGTCACTGCCGGGACTTTGCAACTTGTACGGGCAGTACGGCATCGGGCTTAAAATATTTGCGTTGGTGCAAGTTTAAGCACCAACTGAGTGCTCCATGAGCACGGGGGAGGCTGATCTCGGAACCTTACCACCGATGGTACAAATGGTGGTTGAAGTGGTGCTTCCCCACGCTGGGCCTTGCGCCTTCGAATACGATTTTTCTCAATCAATTATTAGTCTGGGGAGGGATCCTAGTAACGACATTCCGATCCCGCTGACCTCAGTCAGTCGCCATCATGCTCGTGTCTTTTTTGAAGCCGGAAATTTTTTTCTTGAGGATCTTCGTAGTTCTCATGGCACTGAGCACAATCAACATCGGTTGGAGCCGCCGGAACGTCGGCGACTTATGTCCGGTGACACCATTCGTATTCTTGCTTTTCGCATCACGTTTTCTATGGGGCCGGATCCATGGTTGGTCCAGGGTTCCAACGAGTCTACGGAACACTTAGTCCGGCGTATGGTGGGACACATATTGGCGGATCTTGGACAATCACGCCCTGATCAGTTGCCGGCCCTAACTGTGATGAACGGTGCTTTTGAGGGGCTGCGCCACATCCTTTCACCCGACGTATCGGTAGTGGTGGTTGGTCGCAGTCCGGCGTGCGAACTAACATTGGATGATGAGAATATTTCTCGTCGCCATTGTCTGGTTCGGCGGGATACGTACGGCTTTAGCGTCCAAGATCTCGGCTCCCTAAATGGGGTGCAACTAAACGGACAGCGATTGCTGGCTGAGGGTCGATTACAAGATGGCGATGAGCTTGCGTTGGGACCCATAAAACTGACCTTTCTGGACCCTCCCTCTCGGATTCTTCATAGCCTGGGAGGTGCGTCCAGGGTTTGCGAGGGTGCGGAAGTTGCTCGGGTCATTGTTGATGGGACGATTGAACTCCAGTCTGATGGGTCTGAGGAAGCCGATCCTCAACAACTACTGTCAGAAGCGGACCAAAAACTGATCCAAGCCGCTGGTCAGGTATCAAGTCTAGAGACGGTTAGTCTGTTGATTGGGGTATGTTTTCTCTTGCTGAGCTTGGTGTTTATTGGAGTAATTTTTATTTGAAGTTTGCTTTTGCCTCATTTGCGGCCTACAGTGCTGCCGTTTTGCGGATTGACTCGGATAGCAAGGGGTGGGTAGCCCAAAAAGAAGGAACATCGCGAAACCCTGCGATTTTAGTTTTGGAGGATGGAACCCTCTTTGAGGGGACAGCTATTGGTGCTGATGGTTATGCATCCGGAGAAGTGGTTTTTAATACGGCCTATACCGGCTATCAGGAGATCCTTACCGACCCATCTTACTGCCGGCAGATTGTGACCTTAACTTACCCTCACATTGGTAATGTGGGGGTCAACGACAACGATGCTCAGAGTCGGGCGATTTTTGCCAGTGGCTTAGTTATTCGGGACTATCCGGTACTGTCCTCCAGTTGGCGATCTCAGGGCGACTTGGACTCATATCTTAAAGAACGGCAGGTCGTGGGAATCGCGGATATCGATACTCGTCGTCTTACTCGCATCCTTCGGACAAAAGGGTCTCAACGCGGCTGTGTTGTGGCTGGCCCACAGATTGATCGGGAACAAGCATTGGCCGAGGCGCGGCGCTTTCCTGGGCTTGCGGGGATGGATCTAGCTAAGGAGACAACGACCGAGCATGGCTACACATTTGAGGAGTCAGTATGGCGTTGGCCTACAACTTCACCACCGCCAACTCCAAAATATAAGGTTGTGGCCTATGATTTTGGGGTAAAGAAAGACATCTTGCGCATTCTTGTGGGCAAAGGTTGCGCGGTTGAGGTCGTTCCCGCACAAACATCCGCTGAGGTTGTGCTTGCTCGTTCTCCGGACGGAGTTTTTCTCTCTAATGGCCCCGGTGATCCAGAACCGTGTGCGTATGCCATCGAGGCCATTCGCAGCTTATTGGAAAAAGGTATTCCTATATTTGGGATTTGTCTTGGGCACCAACTATTGGCTCTAGCGACGGGTGCGACAACCACCAAAATGAAGTTTGGTCACCATGGAGCAAACCATCCGGTTTTGGACTTGGTCTCAAAGCAGGTTATGATCACTAGCCAGAATCACGGTTTCTGCGTGTCTTCGAAGGGTCTTCCAGACCATGTACGAGTGACTCATCGGTCGCTTTTTGATGATAGTATTCAAGGGATTGAGCATACAGATAGGCCGGCCTTCGGGTTTCAAGGACATCCAGAGGCAAGCCCTGGTCCTGCCGATGCCCAATCTCTGTTTGATCGTTTTGTTCGCCTGATGCAGGCGGCTCGGATCTGAGCAAACCATGCCGAAGCGTGACGATATTAAAAGTATTATGATCATCGGGGCTGGTCCAATTGTGATTGGACAGGCCTGCGAGTTTGATTACTCAGGAGCTCAGGCTGTCAAAGCCCTCAAGGAGGAAGGCTACCGAGTCATATTGGTGAACTCCAATCCGGCCACGATAATGACCGATCCGGAGTTGGCTGATGCAACTTATATCGAGCCGGTAAATTGGCGTACCATGGAGCGCATTATAGAGAAGGAGCGGCCTGATGCGTTGCTCCCAACTATGGGCGGGCAAACAGCTCTCAATTGTGCTCTCGATTTGGCTAAGCAGGGGGTCCTAGAACGTTTTGGCGTAGAAATGATCGGGGCGGACGAAGAAGCTATCGACAAGGCTGAAGATCGCAAGAAGTTCCGAGCTTGTATGGATAAGCTCGGACTAGAGTCGCCTCGTTCGTTTTTGGCTCATTCCATGGATGAAGCCTGGGAAGCACAAAAAAAGCTCGGGTTCCCGGTGGTGATTCGGCCGAGTTTTACTCTTGGGGGTAGCGGTGGGGGTATCGCGTTCAACCGCGAAGAGTTTGAGCACATTTGTAACAATGGCCTAGAACTATCTCCGGTTGATCAACTTCTGCTCGATGAGTCCATTATCGGATGGAAAGAATTCGAGATGGAGGTTGTTCGGGATCGCCGTGACAACTGTATTATTGTCTGTTCGATCGAAAATGTTGATCCTATGGGTGTCCACACTGGAGACTCTATTACGGTAGCTCCGGCTCAGACTTTGACCGATCGTGAATATCAGCGGATGCGGGATGCCTCGATTGCGATTCTCCGAGAAATCGGGGTCGAAACTGGTGGCTCGAATGTGCAGTTTGCGGTCGACCCTAAAACCGGACGTATGGTTGTTATCGAGATGAATCCTAGAGTCTCTCGGTCTTCAGCCCTCGCGTCTAAGGCCACGGGATTTCCTATTGCCAAGGTTGCTGCCAAACTAGCGGTCGGTTTCACTCTCGATGAACTCCGGAACGAAGTCACTGGGGGGAGTACTCCCGCATCTTTTGAACCGACCATCGATTACGTGGTGACCAAAGTTCCAAGGTTTACCTTTGAAAAGTTTCCAGCCGCTGAAGCCAAACTGTCCACGCAGATGAAATCGGTTGGGGAGGCAATGGCCGTCGGGCGGACTTTTCAGGAGTCGCTTCAGAAAGCACTTCGCAGTCTTGAAACCGATCGCTGCGGGCTCAATGAGCGCCTTGACCCGAAAATGGCCCATGCTACCGCTATGGAAAGAGTGCGAGCGGAGCTTGTTTATCCGGGGCCTGACCGCCTCTGGTATATTGCAGATGCCTTTCGGGTGGGCCTAAGTTTCGAAGAAGTCCGGAATGGATGTCAGTACGACCCTTGGTTTCTGGCCCAGATCGAAGACCTGGTCAGGATTGAGGCATCGATTCGGAATCGGCCATTAGAAACGCTCGATCATCACGAATTCCGCCAGCTGAAGCGCAAAGGTTTTTCTGACCAGCGCTTGGCTCAACTGCTTTCTACTGACGAGGACAAGGTTCGAGCGTACCGATATCAGCTAGATGTCCATCCGGTTTTTAAGCGGATAGATACTTGTGCGGGTGAATTTTCGGCTGAGACCGCCTATATGTACTCCACCTACGATGAGGAATGTGAGTCCGAGCCTACAAAACGAGACAAGATTCTCGTTTTGGGTGGAGGGCCTAACCGCATTGGTCAGGGAATTGAGTTCGATTACTGCTGCGTACATGCCGTTCAAGCTATGCGCGAAGATGGTCTCGAAACCATCATGCTAAACTGTAATCCGGAGACTGTTTCAACGGATTATGATACATCTGATCGGTTATACTTTGAACCTCTTACCCTTGAGGATGTTCTGGAAGTTATCCGAAAGGAATCTCCCAAGGGTGTGGTTGTTCAATATGGGGGGCAGACGCCTCTTAAGCTGGCTCGAGCTCTGGAAGCAGAGGGAGCTCCCATTGTAGGGACCTCCCCGGACGCTATTGATCTGGCGGAAGACCGGGAACGTTTCCAGCAGATGCTGGAAAATCTGGGGCTCAAGCAGCCACCCAATCGCATTGCACGATCGGTGGATGACGCGGTGCGCTTGGCTCAGGAGATTGGTTACCCGTTGGTTGTTCGCCCGTCTTATGTGCTGGGAGGGCGAGCGATGGAAGTTGTCCACGATGATGACGATCTTACTCGGTATATGCGGGAGGCAGTCCAGGTAACCATGGATGCGCCCATCCTTTTAGACCGCTTCATTGATGACGCGATAGAAGTGGACGTGGATGCCGTCGGTGATGGGAAAGATGTGCTTGTAGGAGGGATAATGGAGCATATCGAGCAGGCTGGGATTCACTCTGGAGATAGTGCTTGCTGTTTGCCTCCTGCAAACCTTTCGGCCGCGATTCAGGATGAACTTCGGCGTCAGGTTCGATTGATGGCTGCCAAGCTAGAAGTTCGGGGGCTGATGAATACCCAGTTTGCGATAAAAGATAACGATGTTTACGTGTTGGAGGTAAATCCCAGAGCCTCTAGAACTATACCCTTTGTTTCTAAGGCTATTGGTCGGCCGCTAGCTAAGATAGGGGCGCGGTGCATGGTGGGGCGTTCACTCGCAGCGCAAGGTGCCTTGGATGAGATTGTTCCCCCATATTTTTCGGTCAAGGAGGCGGTGTTCCCATTTGTGAAGTTCCGCGGCGCGGATCCGATCTTGGGACCGGAGATGCGGAGCACTGGGGAAGTTATGGGAGTAGGTAATGTATTTGGCGAAGCTTTTTCTAAAAGCCAGCTTGCGGCTTCGGTGACTCTGCCTGCTGGGGGGCGAGTGGTACTTAGCGTTCGCCGGGGTGATCGCTCTAAATTGCCTGCATTGGGCAAAGCCCTGGTGGATGCAGGTTTTGAGCTGATGGCTACTCGAGGAACGTCTCAGGTGCTGCGATCGGCTGGTCTCCAATGTGAGGTTGTGGCCAAAGTATCGGAGGGGCGGCCGCACATTGTAGATGTGATCAAGAACCGTGAGGCAGCGCTGGTGGTCAATACAACGGAGGGCCGTAAGTCTATCGAAGATTCTGCGGAGATCCGTCGCAGTGCTCTTCGAGAGGGTATAGCCTACTGCACGACAGTGTCAGGCGCTTTTGCTGCCCTGGATGCACTACCGTACCGAGAGCTCAGCTCCGTGGCTTCCCTCCAAGAGCTGCATAACCGACTGTAGTTGCAGCAAAAATTGTAGCTGCTCCCTCAGAGACTAGAAGGGGGCCGTAGCCTCCTTATCCGTCACTCCGATGGTCTTGCTCGATGTCATGATGAGATGTCAAAAGTAGGTGATTGTATCCGCTAGGTGGTTCTTCCTACTTTTGCGTTCGAGTTTTTACCCCAATAAAACTGTAATAACTGCTCGGTGAACCCCCAAAAGGACACATTCGCCAATGTCTGATGAACCTTCGCCTGTGGAGCTTTTGGGGCCCGGACTACGGATGATACAGTACCCGGGTCTTGAACAAGACACCGCCAGTCGCGCCACGAGCGCTCGCTCTTCCTCGAAGACCTCACCGCGACGAGCAGCTTGCAGAGGTGATCGACTTGGTTATGCTTCCGCTGGGTGCTCGTCCGACGCCGGTTGCGTACGTAGAATGGGAGGAGGTGCCGCTTCTCCGGGTTTTAGCCTGTGAGTCGTATCATCGGTGCCTCGCATTTGCGGCTCAGGTGCGGTGGAAGAGTTTTCACTGCCGCCAGTGTCCGCGTAATCCGGTGTGTGGTGAAGGAAGGTCCCTTTCCGTAGCTGCTGCGGTTGAGGTCGTTGACCGGGGAGATTGATTCTTGGAACTACATGATACTCTCACGGTTGCGGTTAAACACGGAGCTTCCGATGTTCATCTGAAGGCCGGACTACCGCCTATGTTTCGGCTGAATGGACGGCTGATTCCCCTCAAAGAGGCCCCTCGCGTGTCACCGGAAGAAATGAATCGGTTGGCGGCCTCCATCATGAACGATTACCAGCGGGAACACTTTAGGCAGTACAATGAGCTAGACCTCGCTTACGGAATCCCAGGTCTTGGACGATTTCGCGTCAATGTCTTCCAGCAGCGGGGGACGATCGGTATCGTGCTTCGCGTTATTCCGTTTACTATTCGCTCCCTTAAGGAATTATCTCTCCCCCGGATTCTAGAGACCATATCCATGGAGGAGCGAGGGCTGGTGCTGGTGACTGGAACCACGGGCTCTGGAAAGTCGTCGACTATGGCGGCGATGGTTGATCATATAAACTGTAACAAAACTGTCCATGTTATGACAGTTGAGGATCCAATAGAGTTTCTTATTCGCGATAAGCGCTCGGTGATAAATCAGCGCGAGGTTGGCGTGGATACCGCATCATTTGGGCAAGCGTTAAGGTCTGCTCTAAGGCAGGATCCGGATGTAATTCTCGTTGGAGAGATGCGGGATCTAGAGACGATCCAGACCGCCCTTACCGCGGCGGAAACCGGGCATCTCGTTCTTTCTACCCTCCATACGGTTGATGCTACCGAAACCATCTCCCGGATTGTGTCTGTCTTTCCGCCACACCAACAGCAACAGGTTCGGCTGCAGTTGGGGGCAACGCTCAAAGCGGTCGTTTCTCAACGGCTTGTACCAACAAAGGACAAAAGGGGAAGATTGCCGGCCCTGGAAATTCTCCGCAATACGCCACGCATTCGGGAGCTGCTCGAGGATGCTGAGCGAACGCGAGAGGTTAATGATGCCATAGCGGAAGGACATATATCTTACGGCATGCAGACCTTTGACCAGTCTCTGATGCAGCATTTTCGCGAAGGTCGTATTTCTTACGATGAGGCGCTGCGCCAGGCTGGCAATCCTAGCAACTTTGCTCTGCGGGTGCAGGGCATTGAGTCTGCCTCGGACGGTAAGTGGGAAGGCTTTGATCAACAACCGGGACCTGAAGGCGCACCAGGAATAAGATCGCGCTCGCAACCGAAGGTTGATCAACATCGGTCTGATTTTGGGGGAGCGGTTACACCGCGTAGTTCTCGCCGGAGGTCGGTGAGAACCGGCGATGATGTCTCGCGTTTAGCCAAAGACGTACCCGACGAGGAACTGCCCCGGGGGCAAACGAGTGTATTTCTCCTCCCTCCCGAGATGCGGGTAAAAGATTTTGACGATGAATCAATTACTCGGGTTTCTCCTCTGACTGAGGCGTCTAAGCGTTCGCTACGAACGGAAGACTCGGGCCGCAAGCGACGGAACACTGCCGCAAAGCGGCAGCCTTCTTGGCCCGGTGACTTGGATAGCTCTGACCGGGATGAGTCTCTATGAAGAGCCCCTGGGGATCATCCAATAAACGGAAACGATCCATATTAGATGATGCGGTGCGTGTCTTAGCTCACAGGAGTCATGGTCGGAAGGAACTGGAAGCTAAACTGCGCCAACGTGGTCACACGAATGCAGACATTGTGTCCGTATTTCAACGGCTTGAAGAATTATCCTACCTCGAGTCTGATACCGAGCTCGCGGAGCGTTATGCTCTGGAGTTGGCTAGGAAGCGAGGGGCAACACCGCTGATGACCGCGCGAAAGTTGCGCAGTCGGGGGTTCAGCGAAGCGGATAGTAAGGCTGCAGTCGAAACCGCGTTTCAGGCATGGGACCCTCAAGCGGCTGCTCTAGAGACGGTTGAAGGGGTGTCGGACCCTGCGAAAGCAGCTCGTCGGCTTCTGAATCGAGGCTTTCCGTCCGATGCGGTGGCAAGGGTGGTGTCTCGCCTGCGAGATGCTGCCTCCGTCGAGGAGGATGTCTAAGTCGTGAGCGGACCAACGCAAGTGCCCCAGAGAATGATAGGATCTCCACCGAAACCGGAGATATTCGACGATCGTCGACCTCGCTATGAAATCCTTCGCGTAGTCAATCGTGGCGGTATGGGAGAGATCGCTCTCGCTCGAGCGAAAGGGGTCAAAGGCTTTGAGAAGCTGGTCGTGTTGAAGCGTCTCCGGGCGGATGCGGAGCGTGAAGACCATATACAGATGTTTGATGTGGAGCAGGAGGTTATGTCTCGCATCGAGCACCCCAATATTGTTCAAGTCTTCGACCAGCCATATATCGACGATGTTCCCTATATGGCTATGGAGTACATCCGAGGCCGGAATCTTGATCAAATTATTCGCGCAGCCCTGCAAGTAGGAAGAGAGTTACCACTGAATCTATCTCTCTCCATTACTTCGGAGGTGCTTCGGGGACTTTCTTTTGTTCATCGTCTGAAAGATTCTGATGGTCGCCCGTTGGGTGTTGTTCACCAGGACATGACGCCCAGCAATGTGATGGTTTCCTTCTTTGGGGAAGTCAAAGTCACCGATTTTGGAATAAGCTATGTCACTTCCCGCGATGGTGGACTTCGGCAGGGTGTGCTTAAGGGGAAGCCGCGATACGTAGCACCCGAAGTTCTAGCGGGTAAGCGGGTCAACAATCGAGCTGATATTTATGGGGTGGGGGTGGTGTTGTTTGAACTCCTGACCGGAAAGGCTTTGTTTGCTCGACCTTCGATAAAAGAGACGCTTTCAGCAGTAGCTCGCAACGAATTGCCTGATTTCGAAACTCAGCTCCACAGGTTTGGACCCGGAGTTGCCAACATTCTCGGTCGCTCATTGCGCAAGGATCCCGTCGAGCGGTACCAGTCGACGGATGAGATGGCAGCTGAAGTGTTGGATGAACTGAGTCAGCGAGGGGGACCTATGCCCCCCGCGACGGTGGGATATCTCGTACGCGAGCTGTTCAGGGAGGACCCGGATGTTCCTGAGTTGGATCCAGCGCTTGAGCAAGCCATCACCCGGGCACCTACAACCTCTGAGCGGGCGGCGGGTCTGTCTCCACGAAACCTAGATGAAACGCTCAAAGAGCTTGATCGTCTGCTGGGCCCCAGTAATAGTGTGGATCTGTTTACTCTCCCGCCAGAATTGGCGTTAGAGCTGGATGAACTAACGGATATGGATCCGTTTAATGCGGAAGCGCCAGTTACAGACCCTTATCAACCTCCTTTGGATCGAGTTGGTTATCGTTCGGAGGTAGAGGGGCCAGTGACGACTCCGGAGGCGATACCGAAGGCGATGGTTGACGAGGTCAGCTTGCCCCTTGCGGTTCCGGCTTCGGTGCCGATGGGGTCCGTGTACGTAGAGCGCCCAACTTCCGATATGGTCAGGGCTTCCCTTCCTTCATCCTCTGGTGTGGAGGAGCTGGCTGCTCAAGCACTGGAAGATACGGACGCTCCGATCCAAGAATCGGTGTTGCATGAGGTCCGGATGGCCCACGGCCGCGGCGTGCTACTCGGGTTTATTCTCGGCACTTGTGTATCGTTTGGGCTTAGACTGTTGGGTATTTGATGGCGTCCAGCAGCTGCCTTAAATGAATTTCACGAATCGAGGTTGGCAGCTTATGGCGGAGTTCTACTGTGTCCCGAGGAGACGCTCCTTGTTGGTAGCCAATCCAGCCGATCAGCTGACGATCCGACCGGGTCAGCACGTACCACCACCGCTCTACGTCGGATATTGATAGGGTTTGAGCGAACGGTGGAATGGTCCACTCTGGCGCTACTGACAAAGCTCCAAGTCCCACACGAAGTGCTTCCTGACTTTGCTGGGTAGCGTGTCGAAGATTGATGGTGTCTGCCACCAAAATAAAATCTGATGCGAGAAAGGTCTCGGGCGTCAGCGAACAAATGGTAGATGCGGCTTGTGGGTACTGACTCACTAAGTCCGGCCGGCTTCCCAGTTCGAAATCATTTAGCTCAAATCCAGGGGCCATGGTGGTGCCCAGGAGGGCAAATTGCCCTCCTGGTTGCAGCTGTGATCCCTGCCAGTGTTCTGCTGGCACGTTATACTGGACGTGTTGCCCATGGAGCACGCTCGGCCCAAGTACAACATGGTGATGTCCTCCCTCGGGGTCGAGACGCAGCATATCCACCGGGTCTCCTAAGTAGAAATGGTATGTTTCGTCGGTCCTCAAGCGGTGAAGAAAGGAGCGACTACTAGTAGTCAGGAGATAGTAGATAGCGGTTCCCGCCGCACGAAATGGGCCTTCAGGCGTTGTAGAGGCCCTGGTTACCATAGCCTGACTTCGGTAAGTTTCACGGAAAAAACCACCTTCAAAACCGAGAGGGGCTAGGCCCAGATGATCGATGAGTTGTTCAGCGGTAGTGATCACGTGATGCTCGCTTAGGCAGTATGATCATCCAAGTGGGTATATTCAACCAGAGTGCGAACGGCAAAGCCGGTGCCGCCTTTAGGGATATATCCGCGTGCTTTGGCCGCAAATACCGGGCCGGCGACATCTAAGTGTGCCCAAGGGACGGTTTGGTCCACAAATTCGGAAAGGAACAATCCAGCGGTAATAGCTCCGCCACTACGGTCTCCAATATTTTTGATGTCTGCAACGTCACTTTCCAGGTTTTCTCGGAGGTCTAGGGAAAGGGGCATTCTCCAGAATTTCTCTCCGGAAATCTCCCAGGCCTGTTTCAAACGAGTATATATGTCCTCATCTCGGATAAATGCTCCAGCAGTGTTGGTCCCAAGAGCCACAATGCACGCTCCAGTTAAGGTGGCTAAGTTGATGACTTCGGTTGGTTTCTGATCCTGGGCGTAAGCGAGGGCATCCGCCAATACTAAGCGGCCTTCCGCGTCGGTGTTGAGGATCTCAACCGATATGCCTTTCTTCCCGGTGATGATATCCCCCGGACGAATGGCAGCCCCGTCGGGCATATTCTCGGCAGCTCCCACGATTCCGTGGACTATGCAACCGGGTTGACTGACCGCGATCCCTTCCATTGCGCCGAGTACGGCGGCGGCCCCGCCCATGTCGATCTTCATGGTCATCATCGCGTCCGGCGGCTTGAGGGACAGCCCGCCAGCGTCGAAGGTTAAGCCCTTTCCTACAAAAGCAATGACTCGGTCGGAGGTTTTGTTTTTCGGGGTATAGGTGAGATGGATCAGCTTGGGCTCGTGGGATGAGCCTTGACCTACTCCGAGGTGGAGATACATCTCTTCCCGCTCCAGATCTGCGGCGTGGAGAATGGTGCAGTCCAGTTGGTGGCGGGTGGCGAGCGCCTCTGCCTCCGAGGCTAGACGGCTGGGCACGAGGTCATTTGGGGGCATGTTCACCAGGTCTCGGGCGAGGTTCACGCCTTGAGCGCAAGCCCGGACTCGCTGGATGCCGGTGTGGAAAGCGGTTTCGTTTACACCGCCCTGTGTGGAGGCAATATGTAAGTGTTCGACCGTAGGTGAGCGCCCTTTGTCAGATAGGTAGCTCGTATAGCGATAGTTACCAAGGAATACCCCCTCACAGAGTGCAACAATCGGTTGGATCGATGATTCTTCGACCGAGTTGTCGTCAGGGATATGGGCTACAATTGCCGCTGCACTGGTACGGTTGGCGACCCGGATCAAGTCTCCCCCAAAGCGGCGGGCTATCTCTGAAGTGTAGGATGTTTGTTCGCCAAGGCCGTAGATGAAGACTCGTCGAACTGCGGACTTTGATGGAAGACTGACGATGACTTGCTGACCAGGCTTTCCGGTGAAGTCTTCTTCCGAGCAGCACTGGGAGAGGGCACCGTCTAGTTCCTGGTCCAGCTCGGCAAAGACTGGTCCACGATCGGTGTGATCGGAAAAGACGCCAATACCGACCATTTGTGCAGGAGCGTTGATCAGGTTGCCAGAGTAAAGGGAAACTTTCACTGCCCTGGTATTGACCGTTGAAAAACCTCAATCAAGTGAGAGCCATCGACACCGGATATGAATTACGGTGCACCGCCCAGGTTGACCCTCAGATTGGTGGCATTCTAGCGCCTGGCCAGGAGTTCCCGCAGCTCATTGTTCTCATCAGTCAGGCGATCAACGGCTGATTCTAGCTGAGTGACTCGTTCTGCGATCTGGCTTTGCATGACCGCAAGATTTTTGAACTCGTCAAAGATCATGTCGGCTGAGATCCGCATTGGGCCAGGGGGTTCTTTGGGGGCCGCTGCTGAATGAGTGGTCATATGCCCGCCATTTCGCTGGTGTGGTAGCTGGGCCTTGGGCGTTGAAGCCGACCAGTTTCCGCTGGATATCTGGTGGCGGGAGAGCTCGGAATCTCTTCTAGATTCAATATGATCGGGGGATAAACCAGCAGCGGCAGCGTGGGGCTGGTTTGCTATTTTCCCTCCCGATTTGATGTGGTTGAACACCTCCAAGGTAATATGGCGGAGGGTCTCCAACACCCCTTGGCCGTTCCCGGCAATAGCAGAAATGGCTCGTACGCCACGATCGTTGAGCGTGGCATTTAGCTCTGCTTCGGTGACTAACTGGGGCAGATCACGTTTGTTCCATTGCATGACCAGCGGTATGGAAGTGTAGTCGATGCTGTTGGCGCGAAGGTTCTCTTTAAGATCTCGCAGGGATTGACGATTTTCGTCCAGCAGGTGGTCCTGGGAGTCCGCGACAAAGACGATGCCGTCGGCGCCCTTCAGTACCAGTTTGCGAGTCTCCGCGTAGTAAATCTGACCGGGTACGGTGAATAACCGGACCATAAACTTCATGCCGAGGATCGTGCCGAGGTTCAGAGGTAGCAGGTCGAAGTAAATGGTTCGGTCGCTCTCAGTGGCGACCGACAACAGCTCACTCTTTGTTTCCGGGCGCATCTTTGCGTGCACTTGCTGAAGATTGGTTGTCTTTCCGCAACGACCGGGACCGTAGTACACGATTTTGGCGATGAGCTCTCGCGACTTGTAATTGTAGGTCGGCATGGCTCCCGAACTCAGTTTCTAGATGGCCGGAGTGCGGGTCAAGCTCTGCGTAGGGAAGCGGGAGAGGGAAGTTGCTCGGGTGAATCCTAGTGTGTTTCTGCTATGTCAGCAGTATTTGCTGCTGTTCACCGATTCGCCTGAATGTTCAGCGACATGCTCTACAACCGAGGACATATTTTGGCTCCTCTATGGGAGGGGTGGTCGATGCTGATTGCGCACAATATCCGACAATACGGCGTTTGCTCGCGGATCCCTAAATCCCACCACGGCTCTCGATAGAGCTAGGGTTTCTGCGGGATCATTTCCTGCGCCGCGGTATTGCTCAAGGAGCACCGGTAAGGTCAGTGGATCAATTCGCTTACCCAGCAATTCAATCAGTTCCAGACGCAGCTCAGCCAGCCCAGGCCGTAGTTCGCTGGAGGGATTGGCAGCGAGCATCGCTGCTAATTCTGCGGTGCCTTGAGCAGCCCGGGCTACAACCGGAATGACGCCGCGCTGAATCCGAGCGTCGGGATCAACTCGCAAGAGACTAGATTGTTCCGTAATTTCTTCCGGATAGTGTTCAGCCAGGATGCGTAAGACCAACCCACGCCACTGAGCATCCTCTTTGATGTTGAACACGAAATTCCTCATTCGGAGAGGGAGTTCAGTCCCTGAGAGTGTTATCAAAACCTGACGGGCAACTCCGGCTATGCGTCGGTCGAGACTTTGGGTAAAGGGCTTTACGAGGGAGGCGTGGGTGTCGGAGCCGATCATGCCCAGCGTTTCGAGCGCCAGAATACGGGCCGCGCGCTGATCACTCGCAAGCCCCGTTCGAGCTTCGTCGATCTCGTGATCCAGTCGGGAGAGTGTGTATGCCTCTCGCGCCGCGCGGAATTGTTCCCCCGCGGTACGAATAGCGGGGTGGATCGGCTCGAGGTATAGAGCTGCTCGCCAGGAGGGGGTGTCGCGGGCAAGCCAAAATTCCCGGCCGAGTTTGGTGATCCCAACCTTTCCTTCGTAGCCCCCCACCGATTCTGGCTTTTCCCCGGCAAAATGGAGGCGGGCAAGGCTCCACGGCGCGTACGTTTTCCGTGCTTCCTCTTGGGCGCCCTCGATCGCTAGCCGACCTTTGTCCGTACTTCGGCCCACCTCCTCGAGGAATTGTTCAGCAGCATTGATGACCCGGGCTCGATCTTGTTCGGGAGCAAACGGACGGTTGGAGCGCAGGGGTGGGCCCTCATTGGTTTCATCAGCAAAAATGAAACCGTTTATTGCGCATTGATACCGTCCGATGCCTTCAGCATCGATGGTGATGCGGCTCGTGGGACCCCGTCTAGCAATGCGCAGCAAGTTTAGCTCTCGATTGATGAGATCACCGGTAATGTTGCGGTGCTGGTAAGCGGGATGGATCTGATCGAGTCCTCGATGGAGCTCAAGTGATCCATCTCGGCCCAGAACTAACGCTCGCTGGCCTTGCCAGATGGGCCGGCCGTCCCTGGCAATGCCCACTAGGGTGAGTTCGACTGCGCGATCGGGAGCGAGCCGAGGCTGCACCACAAAGCAGCGAACGCCAGGAAAGGAGGGCTGAAACAGTCCTGCAAGGCCGTCGGCACTGACCTCTACTCCGAACAAGTTGTAAAGTCCCTGCGAGATATCTCGATCGAAGCGGCGGCCCCGGGCGAGCCAACCTTTCGATCCGAAACTTTCTCCCGGCTGCATTCTTTTGATGTACACCCGAGGTGAGCTGATCGTCGACACACTCGTTCTGGCTAAACCCGGTCGCATCATCAGGGTTGAACGCGGTCTTTGAACGAAAGAGTAGCCCGCCGACCGAACATGTTTTGCTTGATGAGCCGGTCGCTGAGAAGTGGTTCACCGAGACACATTCGCGGTCGCGGTACCGATGATTTGTTCCCTCTAGTATGGCCTCATGCCTAGTTTCTTTTTGGTTAATTGACTTCCTGCCTTTCACGGCCGGGAATAACCCCCCGATGAAAGGGGTGTGTTGGGGCACATTCGCAGCTGTGGTCTCAATGAAGTATTCCCTGATGAGCATAGTCTAATGCCTTGCTAGAGATCCCCCGACTTCGAATGTTTAGAGGCTTTCAGCGGGGTGAGCATGATCTCGGCTCATATTGAAGGCCCATATTTCTATCTGTGGCTCTGAGGTTGAAATATTCAATGCCACCCTTTTGACCATCGCATCGCTATTGATGAATATGTCCGGTGAAAGCCCAGAGACTGGGCCCGGCTAGAAGCAGGCACTTGGGTTCAATCCAAGTGATTTCTGCTGTACCGTTGTGTTATCTAGCGGGGATAATGAAGAAACATCAAGACATGGTTTGATTTCGCGCGCAGCGGACGGTCTCTCCCGCTATACCGGACCACAATGATAACGTTCTTATGACTGAACCCTGTACCGAAGTGGACAAAAGTTAATCTCATAGCTGTACTCGTGATGCCTAAACTGGCGTGATGCCCTCATCAATAGATGCCGCGGGTAATGGTAGCCGGGAATCTCTATATAATGAAGCTCACCATGATCGCCTAGCAGCCCTTCCTTTCTTCTGACCAGGCTAAGGGGTGTCTTTAAAAATCCGGCGGCGGAGATGGCGCCGCATCCCTAGGGTGTGAGGGTTCGGCCCCGGAGGTCAAAGACACGCCCTAGTGTATCATAATAACCCTTGGCGAATTACTGATGGTCATCACAAAGTCGGTGGTAATCAG